>JAZDOF010000767.1:0-5256 GCA_043799015.1 Pseudomonadota bacterium
CCTTGTTCAGGACGCGATCCAGGGCCTCGCAGAGGGTAACATGTTCCGAATCTTCCGGTTCGAGGTCTCGCATGTGCTTCTCCGAAGCCTGCGGTTGCCGGCGGCGCGGCCGGTACCGAGAGGGGGCCGGCACCGGCCGTCACAATCTCACCGATGGGCCGCGTCCAGTCGCGGCACATTACTGCGCTATTGAATCCGGTCGAGTGCGTCGAGCAGCTTAGCCTCTCTTCGATCGAACTCCGCTTCCGAAATGGAACCGTTTTCCAGCATCAGGTAGAGTTGTTGAAGGTCGGCGGTAATTGTGTCCGCCTCCTGATCAAGCTCCTGAACGGCTGCATCATGGATCTCTTCAAAGACCCATTGGAGGCCGCGAAACGGAAACGTCAATATGTCGTCTAGGATGAGCATTTTGCCCCTGCCGTTTTCGAAAGGATGCGTTCAAACCTCTATTTGAAGCTCCACAAAATTGTGAGGCGCCCACGGGCCGTTGAAGTCAAAGGCAAAACAGTCGTCAAAATGGCCGGCTGCTTCCAATACGCCCGACTCGAATTCGGAGATGGAATCACGCCCCACCAAACACGCCAAGTTCATCACCATAGACTCGTCTCGGCACTTGTTCCTTACCATCTCAGCACAGTTGGGCCGCAGAATATCTTCAACCAGGGAAGTATGCTGCTCTCTGTCCGAGTCCAGCAGCTCTTCGAAAAGTTGGCCTATTTCGATCTTGTCTTCGTGAGACGGCCGGTTCAAAGGGTCCTTCAGGCGGTCTCGAGCTTCCATAAGGTCGGGGTGGATGGTAACCATGTACTCGAAGATGTTTGGTACGTCCCACGATACCTTGAGGCCCATCTCGACCTTTCCGGATACTCGGCCCAATTGCCCCCGGATAGCTTCGCGGTTTGCCGCCAGAATTCGTTGCACCGCCTTGGCGCTCTCGGAAATAATGCCGAAAGACATTGGGAGCAAGTCGGACTCAGCCATCACCAATCGGAGAACACCTTGATGAGCCGCGAAATGCCGGCGCTCAGGACGTATCTTCTGATTGGGAACGTCGCTGACCACCGCGGCTATACTGCCGTCTACGATGGTGTAGACCCTGCCTCCGAAAAGTCCGAGCCCGCTGTAGGATTTCTGCTCGGAATCGGCCACAATGGCATAAAGGTACCGCCCCTTCGTCCCCGTCGAATTCCTCGCTTGCTTTTGCATGACTCGTACCGTCCATCCGTGGAAAGACGCCGCAGGCGCGTGTACGCTGTTCGGCATCACGCTGCCTGGTTCGCATCCCGTGAGTCGACATAGTATCGTCCGCCTATCGGCGGCGCAGAAGCAATCCGACCTTGCCTTCACTCGACCTTACGGTCTGAGTTGACCCGACGAGGGTCCTTGATCGGGGGGTCTCCCCGGCAGGGGCCCGGCAAACTTGACGGATTGGAGTCTTCCTTCAGCGGACTTGATCTCGAGCAATCCGCCGCACACGTAGCATTTTACCAATCCCGAGAAGTCGCCGTACGCATCGTCTACCGAGATGGCGTGACCGCAAGATATGCAGTTTATCTTCATTGCCCTTTCTCCCTACCGAGATGTGTTGTGGACGCCCGTCGGCCAGGCGATGCCGGCGCTCATCCAAGCCGTGCAGCGGATAGGTTTGATCCGGCACACAGCCAAATCTCCCGCGCGTCCCGCCACTGCCTCCGGGCCTCTCCGTATCCTACCCGCGCCGTGTCCAGCATGCGCGCATGCGTGCCGGTGGAATGCCGGCAGGAGCGGAACCCTCTGACGCTGCCGCTCGTCCTAATCTGAATGAAACTCTTTATGGTCCTCATGGTATTCCACCCTGTACAAGGACAATTCAGTACTTGATCCTGAAACCGGGGCCTTTTTTATAGGAGCGCTCGGTCTGTGGTGCTTTGCCCTGGTCCTGCCCCCCTATTCCCGTCCTCCTCTCACGTTTGGAGAGGCGGGCCAATAGTTGCTTCTTTTCGCTCTCAATCTCGACCATTCTCGCGTTAATGTTATCTATTCGGGCCTGGGCACTGGACTTCTCCTGCTCCCTTCTTGCCTTTTCCATTTCCAATGAACTGATCTTCATATAGGCCATATAGGGAACGTCACTTCTATCTACTCTGCCGGACCGAGTATGGATGTCCCGCAGGCCTCGCAGGTTTGACTTCGTCCGTATCGCCATCGTGTACTCCCTTCACTCGCCGGCCCCTCCCTCAACACGGCACGCCCTTCCTTCGACGCCCGCCGACCTTCGATATGATTTCCTCCAGTTTTTTGGGCATTATGGACTCACCACCCCTTGTTACCTTCACGGTATCTCTTGTGAGCACATCGCGGCAGATCCATCTGAACGTTTCTTCTCCGGCTTCCGTGGTCCCTCCCATATATGCCAGGACCTTTGCAATGGCTATGCACGCCCTTACCGTAGGTCTGTGATTGTTGACTCCCACCTTGCGCAATTCCCTGATTATGTCCACGATGGCTTCCGCCTCTTGTCTCGCGATGCCGGATTTTGCCATGGTTATCTGCACTTCCGTTTCACGGTCGTAATGGTCCACATAAATGGTAATGATACGATCCATGAGCGCGTCTTGAGTCTTGTGGACTCCGGCGTACTCCTCCGGATTGGAGGTGAATATGGCTCTGAAGGAAGGATGAACCTCCAAATAGCCTTCCCCGGTCCTGCGTAGGCTGGGAAGATTAAGTACCCGCTCCTCGAGGACGCTGAGAAGGACGTTGTTGGCCTCGGGTCGTGACCTGGTGAATTCGTCGTAAATGAGCGTGTACCCGTCGCGACAGGCCGTGGTGAGGCGGTTGTCCACCCAGAAGCTTCTCATTTCCTCTTCGGTCTTGACCACTGAATGGATGTAATTGTCGACCAATTTGGATTTTCGGTAGCCCGCATCGCGACCCACCAGGTCGGAGCTTGCGAATTCATCATCGCCGTGGATGAGAATCACGGGTTGCCTCAGCTTGGATGCCAAGTGGAACGCCAATGTGGTTTTGCCCGTGCCGGCGGCCCCCGCGAAATGCACCGAGTATCCTACTGCCAGGTAAGCCAAGGCCCGATCGGTCAAATCCTTGACATGCGGAGTGAAAACGAACTGTTCGCTCGGCTCGGGACGTACATTGTCGTCTTCGGGAATGATTACTTCAGTAGCTGCCAGTTCCACGGTCGAGTTTTCAGCGTTCATGTTCCAGCCGCTTCCTTTTGTTGCCGGCCGACTGCTCGTCGATCGAGCTGCCGATTCCGGAGAGTTCGACGCCGGTCGATGGGCTCTTTGGACACCGACATCGTTTCGACTCTACAAAACAGTCACGAAACCTTTTCCCCTGCACCGCACGCAGGCCATGGCCGGCGCGCCCAAATCATCACCGGATCCCCGGCATTCGGGACAAACGGAAGTTGGACTTGTGGGGAGCGGAACAACTCCTCTTCCCATGCACGACGTGCAGGTGAAGGTTTTGACCGCCCCCGTCCCATGACAGTGGGCGCATCGGGTGTAAGGAGCGGTGACCGTCACCTTACCCCTACCACCGCACACACAGCACGTTGAAATCCAAGACATAATCCCGAACGGATCTTTGCCGGTACCAGCGCAGAAAGAGCATGTCAGTTCCTTGGTTTCCTTCCGCTTGACCGTCCGTTCCGCCATAGTTGACCTCTACCGTGCGCTCACAAGGTTTGAGCCTGTTCCCTATGTTTCTTCTTAGATTCTTCAATCTTGTGGCTCTCCGCCTCGTCTTTGGCCTTGCGTTCCGCGTCCGCCTTGGCCTTCTTCTCGGATTCTTCCTTCGCCTTCAGCTCGGCCTGGGCTCGTGCCTTCTCCTCAGCGGCCTTCATGGCTTTCCGCCGTTCTTCGTCCTTGGCCTTGCGGGCCTGTGGAGACAAGCCCTGCCAGGCCCGACGGGCACCCGACAGATCCTTCGATACTTCGTCCGTCAGTTCTTTGACCGACTTCTTGATGTCCTCGACGAACTGATTTCGCTCGTCCCCGCCAGCCTTGGCCATTGCGGTGCGATCGCGGTTGAAGCCGTGGAGCAGCCCGGAGACCTCGCCCTCCACCCTAGCAACGAAAGCCTTATTGTCCGCCTTCGTCCTCGCAGCCATGTCCGACCTGGCTGTTCTGTACCCGCCGATTAAGGCCGCTGTTTGCCCTGCCATATCGGTGACGAATTTGACGTTGTCTCTTTTTGTCTTGGCGGCCATTTCGCCATGAGCCTTTCGACATCCGTTCAGCATTCCGCCAACTTCGGATGCCAGGCCCGACACGAATCCGCGCCGTTCCCCTTTGTCCTTCGCAGCTTGGTCCTCATGGTCTTTCTTAAAGCCGGCCATCATGCCGGCAACCCGCGCTTGGGTCTGCCGGGTTTCCAGGGCCAGATCCTCCATGAAAGCCCCGCGTGACTTTCGCAATGCCGTTATCTCACCGCAAAGCCGTTCCGTGTCCTGAGTCAGAGTACCCATTACTCCTCCTTTGTTTGCTCGAAAAACCCAGCCCGGAGGCTGAGTTGCCCCGGAAGGGACCGTCTCCGGCCGGCCCGTGCGCTCGACAATTCCTCAATGACCGACACCTGTGGCGACAGGGAAGGATCGGTCGGGCCGTCAAGGGACAAACCCTTTCCTACGTGCGGCGTTCTCCGGACCGGCTCTCACTGGTAGAGCCTTAGGGGGGCAACCCGGCGCCCCCCTCTCGGCCCAAGAGGCAGCCCGTTCGGAGACGATTACGCCGGTGCGGCCGCGCTGGCGGTTAGGCCGATAGCTTCGGCATACTTCAGGTAGGTTTCCACGGAGGCTATGACCACTCTTGCCTCGACGGAGAGCAGCTCGATTCCGACCAACGAGACCTTCACCCACACATCGATTACGATACCTTTGTCCAAAATGCGGTCCACTACCTCGGCCAGACTCGAAGAGTCCGTCGACTTCGCTATCTTTGCCATTGTAAGTTCCTCCCTTTGATAAATTCTGCGCTTGTTGGTTCGGGATTCCCCGTGTAGCCGGCTGACCATCTTTAATGCGATATTCGTGCCATGATGAAGCCCAACGGCCCTGCACCCATGGGGGCTCGTCAAAGAAAATCCGTAATGTGCTTTGGGAGCCTGTCGCCAAGAAAAGAAGATTCCGGCACGGAACGGCGGCATTACCCCAATTCGGCAGGCCGGCAGGCATAATGTCGCGCATTACCGACGGGCATCAAGGTATTTCGGCACCGCGTCGGCGCGCCGAAATTCGTGCCCTCTATTAAGGGA
>JAZDOF010000775.1:0-3234 GCA_043799015.1 Pseudomonadota bacterium
CCCCGATGATTTCCTCGACAATGTCCTCTATGGTTACAATTCCGGATGTGCCCCCATATTCATCCACGATTATGGCCATATGCGATTTCTTTGCCCGCATTTCCCTAAGCAGGTCCTTAACCCGCTTGGTCTCGGGAACAAAAAACGGGGCACGCCAGATGGAAGCCAACTCCACTTCATTCACGTCGTCCCGCCACAGAGGGAGAAGGTCTTTCGCATTGAGGATGCCCACTATGGAATCCACATTGTCTTTGTACACGGGAATTCGCGAGTGACCGGACCGGATAAGGGTATCCAATACGGTCTGTTTGTCGGCCGTTCGCGGTAGGGCGTCGATATGGATCCTGGGGATCATGATTTCGCGGGCAACCGTCTGCTTAAGATCGACGATCCCTTCGATCATCTCCCCTTCTTCCTGGTCGATGAGGCCTTTTTCCTCGCTTTCGTCAAGAAAACGATGAATTTCCTCGCGCTTGCTCTCAATGCCGAGCAGTCTCTTGATACGCTCCACGAAACCCCCATTGCTCTCGGGCTGGGTTTCTTCCAAAGAACCGAGCACCCCCTTTCATAAAGGGTTGATGGCCCTGCCGGATATCCGGCTATCGGCCCCATGTCCGCGGATTAGGCTTCTTCACTCCATACCAGCGGTGTCCGAGGCTGTCAAGTATTCCGACGCGAAAGCGGAATTCACATAGCCCGTCGAATCAACGCGGATTAATGGAGCGGATCGCCAGCACCAACTGTTGAAGACTCCGCCGGTTATCTTCCGATATCCTGGTTATCTCGAATCCCGACACACAAATCATATCCGGCCCTTCTCGACGATTCCAACGGCAGACCGCCTCCACGATAATATTGGGTATTTGAAAGTACTCTTCGCACGCAACCACGAAAGCGGCCACCTCCCCAACGCGGGTTTCGACACCCTCAGAGCCGAAACCTTGTTCGGTAACGTCGCGAACCACCCCCGTCCTCCGGGGGTCGGTGACTTCACCGATCTTTAGCGGAAGCGGTATTTCCTGACGAGGCAGGAAGCGAATCGCTTCGTCGTCATCATATCGGAGGTCTACCACGGAGCGGCCGTACAAATCGGCAGGGCTCTTGCCCGTGGCCGAGGTCACTTTCTTGGTCACGATCATAAGGCCGTTCTGGGACAGCCTGTACTTTTCCATGAGTTCGTGAGCGCTCATTCCCGAACGAATGTCGTCAACGATCTCCCGTCCGCTTAGTGTGCGTTTCCCCATTGTTTTCACTCATCTTCGTCCGCCTTGAGAACGGCAAGGAACGCGGATTGCGGGATTACGACGTTACCCACCTGTTTCATGCGTTTCTTACCTTCTTTCTGTTTTTCCAGGAGCTTCTTCTTACGCGTGATGTCACCGCCGTAACACTTGGCCGTCACGTCTTTCCTCAGAGGTGAAATGGTCTCACGGGATATGATCTTTCCGCCTATGGCTCCTTGAATAGGGACCTTGAAAAGTTGTCGCGGTATTTCCTTCTTTAGTCGTTCGCAAGCTTTGCGAGCCCTCGTGTGGGCCCTGTCGCGATGCACGAGCATCGAGAGAGCATCGACCTTTTCCCCTGCAACGAGAATATCAACCTTTGCCAGGTCGGTTGGTCGAAAATCCAAGAAATCATAATCAAACGAAGCATATCCACGCGAGACCGATTTCAGTTTATCGTAGAAGTCGAATAGAACCTCTGCCAGCGGCAAATCGAATACCACCTCCACCCGTGCGGAATCAATAAAATTGATGTTCGTCTGTATACCCCGCCGGTCTATACAAAGATTCAAGATGCTTCCCAGGTACTGTTCGGGGCATATGATAGTAGCTCTGATAAAGGGTTCATGCGACTCCTGGATCAGCATCGGGTCGGGATACTTGGCGGGGTTGTCGATCATAATCTCTTTGCCGTCTCTGAGAACGAGCTGGTATTGGACCGACGGCGCGGTCAGGATCAACGAAAGGTCGAATTCCCGCTCCAATCGCTCCTGAATCACCTCAAGGTGCAGTAACCCCAGGAAGCCGCACCGAAACCCGTGACCCAACGCCGTGGAGTGGTCTTTTTCGTAGGTGAAGGACGCGTCGTTTAATCGGAGCTTATCGAGCGCTTCGGCGAGTTCACTGTAATCGTCCGATGAAATGGGATAAAAGGACGAAAACACCACGGGCTTAGCCAATTGAAAGCCCTTAAGCGGCGCGTCGCACGGCCTATCTTCGAGGGTTACCGTATCGCCGATCCGGGTGTCCCGCACGGTCTTTATGCCGGCAATGATGTAGCCCACTTCGCCGGCTCGAATCGCGTCCCGAGGCTTGGGCGATATGAGAAACACACCCGTTTCTTCCACCTTATAAGTCGCTTCCGTGAACCACAACCTTACCGTATCACCGGGTTTGACCGTTCCGTCGAAGACTCGCAAATGTACGATGGTGCCTCGGTACGGGTCCCAATGCGAATCAAAGATGAGGGCCTTTAGGGGCCCATTCGGGTCGCCTTTAGGGGGCGGAACGCGCCGGACCACCGCCTCCAGGACTTCTTCAATCCCGATCCCTTCCTTTGCCGAAACGGCTACCGCAGTTTCCGCGGACAAGCCGAGGTCCTTTTCGATTTGGCCCTTTACCCGCTCCACATCAGCGGAAGGGAGGTCGATCTTGTTGATCACCGGGATCACTTCGAGGTCCAGTTCCAGCGCCATATAATAATTGGCCAAGGTTTGAGCCTGAACCCCCTGGCCGGCGTCGATCACCAGGAGGGCACCTTCACAGGAAACCAAAGCGCGGGATACTTCGTAGGAAAAGTCCGCATGACCCGGGGTATCGATAAGATTGAGTACGTAATTCTTCCCGTCACGTGCCCGATAAGGGAGCGCCACCGACTGGCTCTTGATCGTTATGCCTCGTTCCCGTTCAATATCCATGGTATCGAGCATCTGATCTCGGAAGTCGTGCTCGCTTACCACTCCGGTGATCTGTAGGAGACGATCAGCGAGAGTGGATTTGCCATGGTCTATGTGAGCTATGATACTAAAGTTTCGTATGTTATCCATTCATTACTCCAGGTGCGCGATTCCGGTACGGGGCGCTGCCGTTGTAGGTTCTTCATATCATACAGTGACCAACCTCTCCATAACATGGCCGGCCAAATCCGCAACCCCCGACTGTCGGTCCACGGCTGATGCCGTTGAGCGCGATCGTTTCGTCACAACTGGAAAATCCAACCAAGAGGTCACCG
>JAZDOF010000604.1:0-2601 GCA_043799015.1 Pseudomonadota bacterium
GGCCTGTCCCTGGCCTTCGGAAGATCGTTGGGCGAAGTGGGCTTGACGCTTATGCTGGGTGGAAACATCGTGGGGAGGACAAACACGCTGTCTCTGGAGATATACAACTCCGTTTTCACAGGAGAGTTCGAACGAGCCGGCCTCCTCGCCGCCATACTGGGCTCCGTTTCCCTCATTATTCTTCTCTTGCTGAAACGGCTTTCGACCGTCTGATACAAGGTTGAATCGCCCGGGAGTACTCATTAGGCTTATGACGCCGATATTTCGTCGATTCTGCGGACAACGCGGAATTGGACGCTTACCTCGGCTTACATGGCCCGGACTCAATTGCAAAGCCTTTCAGGTGAAGGATGCTCTTCAATTGTCCTTCATTGAGACGGATTCGGACCCGTATGCGCCCGCCTTCCGCTGCTGCGACGATTGCCACGGACCCGTTGTCGCTCACTATGTTCGTTACTTCTCCCTGAAAATGGCTGCAATTGGGGTCGTCATCGTCCTTGAACACCTCAGAAGGGGGGCCCTCGCAGCTCAGTCGGCCGTGTTCGAGGCTGAACACGTGATCGGCCATGCGAAGCACTTCAGCGCGATCGTGGGACACAAGTATTGTGGTCAGTTGGAATTCCTTGTGCAGATCCAGGATTTCGTCTTGGAGTTTCCTTCTCATCACCTCGTCAAGGGCTGAAAGCGGCTCGTCAAGGAGAAGAATCTTCGGCCGTCGAACTAAAGCCCTTGCGAGGGCTACTCTCTGTTGCTGGCCTCCGGACAATTCCGCCGGATATCTTTTCTGCAATTCCTCAAGCTCAACCATTTCCAGGATCGCGTCGACAAAGGGGTCTTTCCTGCGGCCGGCGGCAAACTCGAGGTTGCGCCGGACCGTCATGGACGGAAACAGGGCATAATTCTGGAAAACGAATCCGATACGTCGGTCTTGAGGGGACACACAAAGGTTCTGTTTGTGGTCGAACCATGTCTTTCCATCGACCCGGATGTAACCTTCATCGGGATGGTCCAGTCCGGCCAGGATCCGCAACAGTGTCGTCTTTCCCGCGCCGGAGGCTCCATGAAGGACGGCGAGCTTATCAAACGGGATGTCCATACGCACGTTCAAATCAAAGGGGCCCGTGGAGCCGATCAGTCGTTTGCGCACCTGAAGCTCGATCAATAGACCCGGCCCATTTTACCGGCCGCGACAAATCTGGCGTCAGACTTTACCCGCTTGGCATCTTCCGCCTTTTCCGTAAACCATCCGGCTCTTTCCGCGTTACGGATGTCGAATTTCGGCACATACGGCTTGATGTCGAGAAGCGGCGTGCCGTCCACCACATCCACATCTTCGATATCCAGCACGTTGCCGCGAACGTTCGTGAGCCGCACCACGGAGAGGCCGATATTGTTGGGACGGCGTGGGACCCTGGTGGAGAAAACTCCTCGCTGCGTGCGATCCAGAAACGGCACGACGTGAAGGGAGTACTCCCCGGACAAGTGAAACCAATAGATGAGCATAATGTGGGAAAAACCGTCCAGATCCTTGAGACCGGATTCCAGGTCGGGTCTCATTTCGATCGTCCCTTTCACGCCTTCTGCCCCGATCGGCTGAACCGGCATGCCTTCCACATCAAGGAACGGCGACCGGATCACTCCTATTGGGTTACAGACTATTCGGTCCATGGGCGATGCCCCCTATCCTTTCCGTAGCGTCCTTAAGCCCGGACGTTACGACATCGTGACACTATAGTGAATAGTGGTCCGGGTCGACCTCTTCGATTATGTTCCCTACATTGCGGTACATTCCGCACGAGCCGGCGGAATCTTGTGCAATGCAGCAACCTCGTTCACATATTGTGCATATCATTGAAGTTCTCCGCGTGTCCGCCCTTGCTATTCATGGCCTTCCCGCTTGGCCCGAAACTCGGTCTATGGGGTGAGCTTGCCGGGGCGGGACTCATTGCAGAAAGTCCGTCCGATGGGGCCTGGGGATAAAGGACACGGTAAAGTGCTCCGGACATGACTAGTCACGCGCTGATTAACGCTAACATCAGGAGCTGTTCAGGTCAAGAAAAACCGACACCATGATGAAGATAGGAAGAAGGTGGTGGAGGAAATCGGATGTGTGGCTTGCGGTAGGCTTCGCGGGTGTGCTTTGGGGCTATGGCACCGTTCTACATGGTAAAATCCTTGACTCCAAAAAATGGTACCCCCCTCCCCGACTTTATGGTATCCTAGTATGATGATGCGAGATTATTGACCTTTTTTTTGTTGGAATCAGAACACCCGGATGACGGCGAAAGGAACTATTGGAGGTAGGACATGGCGGGGGAGAAGGATTCAGAAGGCAAAATCTCCGGACCAAGAACCTGCGCTAGGGAGTCCCCTAGTGGCCGGCCATCGGACATGGAAGACATTTCCGCACTCTCCCCAGAGGAAGTCCCACGGCTAATTCATCAGATTGAACCGGAGATGCAGAACGAGGAGCTCCGCCGAACCCAACAAGACCTCGAAGTGTCTAAGGACAAGTATTCGGAGTTAGAGGACTTTGCTCCTGTCGGTGATTTCACCGTAGACCACCGCGGCGTGATTCTGGAGGCCAATATCACGGCCGTC
>JAZDOF010000833.1:0-9014 GCA_043799015.1 Pseudomonadota bacterium
GCACTTGAAACGGCTTGGCCGAATGACTTGCGATGAAAGATGAAGGTGCTGATCAGGAGCTTCCAATAGTAGAATTTGTTCTTGCCTTTGTCCAGTATTCCCAAGTACAGGATGGACCGCAAGAAAGCCATTATCTCCGTCCTGTCTATTCGATGGCTCCGTGCGGGCTGATAGTGTTCGAGGAACTGGAGAACACGGTCGTAATACATCTTTGGCGAATAGAGGTAGTTGAGGAGTGACTGATAGCCGTCCCTAAGCGTCTGGGCTCCCATCTTAGGAATGAAATTTAGGGATCCGTCACAGTTGTTCCCTGAACTGTACTCTATGAGCCGGCCTTCGGACCGAAGACGTTCGTAAAGCCTGGTGCCGGGCAAGGCATTCAGAATGCCCACCATGGCCTTAACGACCCCGCCGCTCTGGATGAACTTAATCTGGCGATCGAAAATGTTGGGCGGATCATTGTCGAAGCCTACGATGAAGCCCCCCATAACTTCCATACCGTGGGATTGGATGGTCTTCACGGCCTCCAGCATATCCATGCCGCTGTTTTGGTGCTTGCCGCATTCCTTGAGGCTCTCCTCCTCCGGGGTCTCCAGGCCCAGAAATACGGAATCAAATCCGGCCCGGGACATGAGGGTCATAAGCTCTTCATCTTCGGCGAGGTTGACGGAAGCCTCGGTATAGAGTCGGAATGGAAATCTGTGTGATTCCTGCCAAGTTATCAGGCCCCGGAGGAGTGATTTCACCTTGACCTTGTTCCCGATGAAGTTGTCGTCCACGACGAAGAGTCGTCCACGCCACCCCATGTTATAAAGAATGTTGAACTCCCGAATCATCTGTTCGGTACTCTTTACCCTTGGGACACGGCCGTTAAGAATGACGATATCGCAGAATTCGCAGTTGAATGGGCAGCCGCGGGAGTATTGCACGGAGAGCGAGGCATAATGCTTAATATTTATAAGGTCCCACCGGGGAAGCGGGGTATTTCGGATGTCGGGTCTTTTGTCGGATCTGTAAACGTGTTTCGCCCGCCCTTCGGCAAAGTCCTTGAGGAAAGGCGGTAGCGTAACCTCGGCCTCGTTCAAAACCAAATGATCCAGATCGAGGAATTCGTCCGTCACGCTGCTGAACAGCGGGCCGCCGCCCACCACCCGCTTCCCGATCGCGTGACATCGGTCCGTCACCTCTCTGGCCGATTCCTTTTGAATGAGCATCGCGCTGATGAACACGGTGTCGGCCCACCGCAGCAGTTCGTCGGTAAGCGGCTCGGCGTTCATGTCAATCAGTCTGATGTCCCAATCCAAGGGCAGCATGGCCGCCACGGTCAGCAGTCCGAGGGGCGGATGTGCGGCTCTCTTGCGAACAAACTTCAAGATGTGCTTGAAGCTCCAAAAAGTCTCGGGGATTGTAGGATAAACGAGTAGTGCTTTCATCGTCACCTTCCTTCCTCTCCGTGAAACGGCGGAGAGTCATATGGGATACTTGTCTACACCCTTTCCGCTTGCAGGTCCAGCGGGTTTATTGGGGAGTAGGCGTTCACCACGACCTATTCGTTACACCTGGAAAACCAAGCCACAAGTCACCAAAACAAAAAGGAAGAAGGGAAACGGTACATGGGGTCCGATTCACGCGCGAACCGGATCCGCCGATAAGTTTTTGCGAGCCTATGATTTCTCTAGGCCTTTGTGTCTTCGCGGTTCATTCTTTGCCCGTTGCGGGAACGATTACATTGGGGAAGGCGAAACTGTTGAGTGGAGTAAGTCCGGGCCCGAACGGCCGGAGGAAAGCGGATGCGCGGGCGTGCGCCCGATTGACGCCGGAAGCGACCCGGCCTATTGGTCGGCGGGGTCGCTGATCTCGAACGGTCCGGTCGAAAACGGTAAGACTATTTGGGGTGGTAACCAGCGGCAATGTAGAGATTCTGCCCCGGCACCCGCATTATGAAGGTTTTCTTAAGAGAAGGCTCTTTGGAACCGGGCTTGGGCCACCAATACTCCACCCAGCCGGACCCGGGCTTCTCGGCTATTTCCTTGAATTTTACAAAGATCTGGTTCCCTTTGCTGTCCTTCATTGCGGCCAGATCCGGGCCCACCAGTTTATCGGCCGCAAACGGGTGCGCGGATAAGGTGACCTTATCCAGGGGACCAGCGAAGAGGTAAAGATCGTCCTTGACCAACGCGCTTTTCGGGTCCCCTATTGCCTTAAGGGTCCCGTCAAGCCCCTTTTCCTTGACCATGGCCACGCCTTTTTCCACAAGAGCCTTGACGTCGGCAGCATCATCGGCACCGGCAAAACCGGTAAATAGAGCCGCACAGGTCAACGCCAGAGAAAGAACAATCAACCTCTTCATCGTTCCCTCCTTTGGGAGTCAAGGGCCGCGGCGGCATCAGGGGTAAACGGTCCCCCGCCCACGGCGACTATGGTAGCATGATGATTCACGTTACACCAACGCGGGCGCGAGTCAAGGAATATGCGCCCATAAAATGCAGTACCGCGTCGCTTTTCAACACAGTACAAAGCACGGGCTGATTTCACGAGCTTGAATAAGGAGTTCCACCATGAGGTATCGAGAAGAACAGGACACAATGGGAAAGATACTGGTGCCGGAGGATGCGTACTACGGGGCTCAAACCCAACGGGCGCTGGACAACTTTTCCATCGGCGGCGTCGCTCTACCCCCGTCCTTTATTCGCGCGACGGCAATGATCAAGAAACACGCCGCGGCCGTTAATCTCGATTTGGGCATGCTTGACCGGGAGAAGTCCGGGGCGATCATTGCGGCGGCCGGGGAGGTTCAGGATGGTCGATTGGCTGACCAGTTTCAGGTGGACGTTTTTCAGACCGGTTCCGGGACATCCACTAATATGAATGTGAACGAGGTCATTGCATCGCGCGCGAACGAAATCCTTACCGGATTTAGGTCCGTCAGGTCGCCCATACATCCGAACGACCATGTGAACATGGGGCAGTCCAGTAACGACGTTATCCCGGCCGCCCTGCATGTGGCGGCGCTCCTTGCGGTTCGCACGAGGCTGACACCCGCCATGGAAAAGCTTCAGACAGGCCTGGAGAAGAAACGTGTCGAGTTCGCGGGAATACGTAAGATAGGCCGGACCCATCTTCAGGATGCGGTGCCCATGTCATTGGGAGATGAATTCGGCGGATATGCCCGGCAAATTGAATTGGGCATACGGCGAATCCGGGCCTGCCAAGATCGATTGTCCGAACTGGCCCTGGGCGGCACTGCCGTCGGCAGCGGGCTGAACGCACACCCTCAGTTCGCCGGGAAGGTCATCGCGGCAATCGCTGCGGAGACCCTTTGCCCGTTCAGGGAAGCCGAAAACCACTTTGAAGCCCAGGCGGCGCAGGACGCCGGCGTTGAGACGTCAGGGGCGCTGAAAACGGTTGCGGTAGGCCTTAAGAAAATCGCGGACGACGTCCGCTGGCTGGCATCAGGTCCCCGCTGCGGCTTTGGGGAGATTACCCTCCCCTCTCTCCAGCCCGGGTCGTCCATCATGCCGGGTAAGGTAAACCCGGTCATTCCCGAGGCGGTCATCCAGGCCGCCGCCCAGGTTATCGGAAACGACTGCGCGATAACCTTCGGCGGACTAGGGGGACATTTCGAGCTAAATCTAATGCTCCCATTGATCGCGCACAATCTCCTTCAATCAATTGAGCTTTTGACGCGGGCAGCGACTCATCTTGCGGAAAAGTGTATCGACGGCATCACGGCGAACGAAGATAGGTGCAGATCCCTCATCGAATTGAGTCTCGCCGTATGTACGCCCCTCGTGCCCCTCATAGGGTATGAAAAGGCCGCGGCCATAGCTAAGAAAGCCTTTACCCAAGGTCGCACCATCCGACAGGTCGCCTTGGAAGAAGGAATACTGCCCGAGGAGGAATTGAACATGGTGCTTGACGACGCGATATCCGGGAAGGTTGGGGCTTGAACGTACCTACGGCGGTGTATGTGCCCGACCGACCCGCGCGAACCTTTTAGAAGAAGGACCGGCCACGCCGGCCCTTCCATCCCCCCGCGTAATCCCCTCCCTGCGTTGCGCGCCTCAGACGCGTCGGGCCCTGCGTAGAGGGTCTCAAGCGCGTAAATAACCGGACTTCCATTGTACCTGCGCGCTGTGCTACAGGCCTCCTATTCGCGCCGTTGCATTTTTTTGTCCCTCGATCACATTAGTTCTTGACTCATCGCGGCTGGAGTGATACCTGGCCTTCCCCAGGGGAATCGCCCCGGAATAAATGGCTGCAAGTCGCTACTAAACTTATGTATTTTGCTGTTCTGTCGTTCTTTTGTTCTTCTATGAACGTTTGAGGGTAGCCGCTGAACTGTGGTCTCCCTGATGGGAGCACTTCAGGCCCCATTAATCAGTGTGAGAAGGAGTGTGACATGACTCAGAGCGCGTTCCGTGCCTCTGCCGGAAAGAATCGGGACACGTATGATTTCAATAAGAACTACCGATACCTAAAGAAGCTGTTGCAGGACCTCAAGTCGGAAGACAGCGAGTCCCTTCGGAGGGAGATATTCGGCGAAAGCGAACACGGTCGCAATCTGAACAAAAAGGAAATGAAACAGCTATTCAAGTTCCTGCGGAAGATTGAGCATCAATACGACGAATGCAAGATTCCGCCGATTCCTCGGGAACTGGAAGACTCCATAAGGGGGCGCGAGGTGTCCGAATGGCTGCCTTGGGAGCAGGAGGTGATTGCCAAAGCGGACGCGTGGCGTGAAGAGATCCAAGAGAAGCGAATGAGCGCCCGAGAGATGCTTGAAGCCGCCCTGGAGGCTATCCGACGCGGAGAGAAGCCTCACTGACGAATTGACCTAACGGTACGTATTCGTTTCCTTCAGGGACAAGGCTGGGATTCGTTCACCGCAATGGAAAAGGAACTAACCACAAGACACAAAGGCACAAAAAAAAGAGGCTCGTGAAAACCTATATGCGAAGCCGGTTCGTTCTTGAATCGGACATCGTGTGCCGCTTCCATGTCCCTTCGTGTCTTGGTGACTTTGTGGTTTGATTTTCCGGGTGTTACGAATAGGTCGCGCTGAACGGTTACCAAGGCGTCACACCCATCGAAAAATGCATTCTCCCTAAATGCCGGCCGGCCTGCGGCTTCTCCTAGTTCGGCCGATCATTACCCCCCACCGGCACCGCAGGTGCTCGGACGATCCCTGTTCATACCGGATGCGCATTTCAGCTTCATAGGGGAATTAAGAAATCGGCCCGGGGCAACTCCCCCGGGCCGGTCGCCGGGCCCGCTCTCTCCGAGAAATGAGCCTCCAAGGTAAGGGAGTCTTTGATCAAGGAGCCCTATCCCGCCGGCGTCTCTGCATGAACTTCCGAGTGGTGGCGGCCCCCGGAGATCCCAGCGGAGTGCTCGGCGATTCCGAACCCATGGGTCGACCACGCATTTCCCACCGCCGTCCCTGCGCCATACAGCGGCTGTCCAACCATGTACTTACGGGCGGGAAATTCCAAGCTCAACGTGGCGCAGGCTTTCCAGCCTGCGAATTTTCTTAGTGCGATCTCGGCAGGCTTGAAAACCTGCCCCACAAGAGTGAATGGTTACCGGCTGTTTCAATTTTGAATTCCTTTTGCTAAAATGCGTCCGCATGATCAAGAAGCGGAGGGGTTATGGACCAGTTCAGACCCAGGGAAGACAACAACCCTGTCGAAGACTTGAAGAGGGGCTTTGACGACGTCAAACGCCGGCTGGACAAGCTCGGGGGCGGAAAGATACTAGTATTGGCCCTCGTGGTCGCTCTCCTGGCCTACCTGGGCTCCGGCGTCTATGTCATAGGTGCAGGGGAGAAAGGAGTAGTACTCCTTTTCGGCAAAGTCTATGGCGTCACCGAGCCGGGGCTTCGCTACCGGCTTCCACGGCCCTTCATGATGCACATGCTGGTGGACGTCCAGAGAGTTCGGCGCACGGAGCTGGGATTCAGATCGGACGGAGACCGCTCCCGATCGGTACCGATGGAGTCCCTGATGCTCACGGGGGATGAGAACATAGTGGACGTTCAACTATTCGTGCAGTACATCGTCCAAGACCCCATCAAGTTTCTTTTCGGCGCCGTGCAACCGGAGGTCGCTCTCAGAACATCCGGCGAGGTAGCTTTACGAGGGGTGGTAGGCGAGAATACCATCGATTTCACGATGACGAAGGGCCGAGCCGAGGTTCAGCAAAAGGTCCAACTCTACCTCCAACGGCTGCTCGATGCATATGAAACCGGTTTGGTCATCACGGAGTCCCGGCTCTTGGTCGTCGATCCGCCCTCACAAGTTCAGGAGGCCTTTCACGATGTCGTACGCGCTTGGGAAGACAGGGAAAGGCTGATAAGGGAGGCGGAGGGTTACCGGGAGGATGTGTTGCCCAAGGCTAGAGGTGAAGCGTTCCAGGAAATTCAGAGGGCGGAGGGCTACAAGGCCCAGAGGGTGATTCGCGCAAAAGGAGACGGCGAGCGGTTCAGCAAGGTTCTTTTCGAGTACCACAAAGCGCCTCGGGTAACCCGTGAAAGACTATATTTGGAGGCCGTCGAGCGATTCCTGCCCACCACGCGGAAATTCATCATGGAAGGCGGAAACTCGCGGGTATTGCCTTTACTGCCCCTGACGGGCGCGGATGAGACAACCGTCAAGCCCAATCCCGGGAATGATAAGAACGACCCGGCGACCCCCAAGAAAGGAAACTAAACCCCGTGTATAAGATAATAGGAGTCTTGGCGGTTGTTGGGTTGATCCTTAGTCAGTCCGCCTTTGTCGTGCCCGAATGGGAACAGGTTATCATACTGGAATTCGGCAGGCCGATAAAAACGATACGGGATCCGGGTCTCTATTTCAAGTACCCTTTTATTCAGGATATCGTTGAATTTGAAAAACGGATCATGGTTGCGGACGGAAAATCGGCCGAATATATCACCATGGATAAGAAAAGGGTGATCGTTGACTCGGTATCCCGCTGGAGGATCACCGACCCCTTGGAGTTCTACCAGACGGTCAAGATACCCAAGGGAGCTACGGCCAGACTTAATGATTTTATCTTCGGACATCTTCGTGACGAAGTCGCGGTACACGATTTCAAGGACCTTATCCGAGAGGTCCGAGAAACCATCATGCAGACCGTAACGAAAAAGACCGCCGAAAGAGCCGCCAGATTCGGTATTGCCGTTGTTGACGTCCGGATTAGGCGGCTTGATCTGCCCAACGAGGTGCAAAACAGCGTCTTCGCCCGCATGAAAGCGGAACGGGAGCGAATTGCCAAGCGCTACAGGGCGGAGGGCGACGAGAAGGCGCGCGAAATACGATCCGGTGCCGAGAAAGAAAAGGAAATTATCCTTGCGGAGGCCTATCGGAGTAGTCAGGCACTTCAGGGAGAAGGTGACGCGGAGGCCGCTTCGATTTACGCTCAAGCGTACTCACAAGACGAGGAGTTTTTCGCGTTCGTGCGGCACTTGGAAGTCTACAAAACGGTGTTTCCAACCGGATCCACCGTGCTTCTTCGGCCCGACTCAGGGTTCCTCAAGTATCTGGATTCCCCTGTGGCGACGGAAAAGACACGGCCCACGCCTCGACCTTCACAAATCGAAGGCAAATAAGAACACTATCCCGCCTTTACACCAAGCGCTTTTTTTTCGGCCGGGTTTGGTGTATTGTCCGTTCCCCGGACTATTCCACGCCTCGCGACCGGCGGCGAGGCCGCGGTGGCCGGCGGTCGAAACCTTGGAAGGTGCTTACGATCCCATGATTCCGAAGGAACTGCGGTCCGTGTGTTTCCCCTTATCGTTTTTCAGGGTGCTCAAGACCTGTGGAGCGCTGGTTATCCTGCCGGCGTTATTCGCGCTAACGGTTGTCGAGTCCACGGCCTCCGCGCAGCAGACGCGGGAACAGTGCAGACAATGCTGCAGCGGCAAGGGATACGACGAATACTACGCTGAACAGTGCCGCCTGAAATGCTTCCGAAGCCCGGAACATTGTCGGGACGGACAACCCACTCCGGACCCGATCGCCGCCAAGCCCGACGCGGGGCGGCCCAAGCCTGCGCCGGCGGAGCAGCCACAGACCAGGGAACCGTCAGGTCCTCCTCCACAAACCGCAGGTCCCGCTGCGACTCGGCCCCCGGCCGCAAGGAAGCAGCAGCAGCCGGAGCGACCCCCGGCGGCCAGGGCTCCCAAATCCCGCTTCAATTGGCCCCAGGCCCTGAGCGTAACTCCGGGCAAGGAGTGGGAGGCCGCTGCCCAAATCCTCGCGGCAAATGGAGTAAACCCGAAACACCCCAATTTTCCTCAAGTCCTCAAGGCCATCGAGGCCATACTGGTCGATTTCACGCGGAATAATCCACAAGGGGGCCGATTGCCGGTAACACAATTGGAGAAGACGTTGAGGGCCGGTATTGGGGCCCGACCGTCTCAGCCCGCGCCCCCTGCCCCCTCCGGGCCGCCGCCCGTTGGGGCCCCGGGCATGACGCCTCCCCCCGCAGGTGCTCCGCCGGCAGGGCCTCCGGCATTTGGACCGCCGACCGTTCCCGGTAGAATGCCTCCCGGGTGAAAGGTCGGCGGCATATCCACCTGTCGCCGTGCTGACTTTGCCCGCGTGATGATCGAGACAGGCCGTTGGGAGGTACATTGGGCTCCATCGGAGTCAAATCCCAGGCTGGACGAGTTCCGCTAATTCTTGCCGGCATTGCTTGGTTTGCCCTTCTGACGGCCGGTTCTACGTCCGGTGCCTGCGCGGACGCTCCCGGGGGGGCTCCCACCCAACAGCGGCCTTTCTTTAGAATGACGCCGGCCTCGAGGCCGACCCCTCCCTCCACTAATGCCCAGTACCCGCGATGGTGGGGGCAGGCGCCCGTAATACCGCCGAATGTCCCCTGCAAGGACCCTGGTAAATGCGTGAAATGCCACCAACGGCAAAGCACGATGGAACCGGTTCATGCCTTTGCCTGCGTACGTTGCCATAGGGGGAACCCTGAAGCGGATGATGAGGATACGGCCCACAAGG
>JAZDOF010000852.1:0-4519 GCA_043799015.1 Pseudomonadota bacterium
ACCGAAATTCTTAAGGCTCTCACCCGGACGATACGCACTGAATGGAAATGTGAGAAGACGCCGGGGCCTCCCGAGTTCTACACCATCCTGATCGGTTTTTCCGACAAAACCCACCGTCCGGTTTTCGGAGTCCATTTCGTATGTGAAGGGGTCGTTCAAGCGGGCGATGCAGCGTGCCGTTATCGGACGCCGCGGATTCAACTATTTGCGGCACGGTTTCGAAATCGGAACTGGACGGCAGCCGTTGACTATCGATGTAACGAAGCGTAGGCTGGCTTTCATATTCTGTGCGCGATGATCCGAAATCAGGTACGCAGTAATGAAGGAAGCCAACAATGGCCACGGAGCACAAGAACGTCGTTCGGGGGCAAGCGGTCAAACTGGCTGCGGAGTCAAAAGTCTCAGTTCCTACCGTCAAGACGATCCTGTGGTTTCCTGATGACGATGAAGTGCGTCTTATAGAAGTGGACGAGAACACGGTCACCACCGTCAGCGGCCAGGTTGAGCCTTTCTACTTTGATGCCTCACCCGCAGACGATCTCCCCGTACCATCGGGGATTGCCATCATCCGGCCCGAGGAACGTGGAAGACTGACAATGCCTACCGGGTGGGGCAACTGGGAGGACGGGCAAGAACTGGATGTAGAGAGATGACTTGGCGCGCTGCTTTCTTCTCACAGGCTTGGAGCGATTTCAACCTATTCAAGGACCTGAACCGGCCGGACGTACCACTGTGTCATAGGCTCCATTATCTTCAAATGGCTACGGAGAAGCTGGCGAAAGGTTTTCTGTGCTCTCGGAAAAGGGACCCTCCACCGCCGAGACATGCGGTGTTTGTGAAGTTCCTCGAACTGAGCAAAAGACGCAGTGTTTGGCGGTCAAAGCTCGGATACGGGCAAAATGGTAGGGCCTATGCTGCATATGTGGACAGCTTGATACCCTGTGCAAAAAAAATAGAAGACCTTGCGCCCGAAGGGGGTAAACTCGGCAAGGTCAACCCTGAGTACCCGTGGATCGACGCAAGCGGAACAGTGCAGTGTCCGATTTCATACCCTTTCGCCGAATTCGATTGGAGGGAGCTAAATCAAATTAAATTCAGAGGCTGATCCACGGTCTCTTCTTGATAGAAGGCTTTGTACCGGAAAGGCGTTGTGGCTGACGACACCACGAGGGTGAAATCCCCAAGAACTATGAAACGCGTATCGTGCCGATGAATGGCTTCGTGTGCAGCGTTCTCGCCGTACTTACGATCAGTGACGGCCCCGATGTTTTTTTCATCGATGCACGGTCAACCGCTTAAGGATGGGAACAGGTCGTTCAAGCGGGAGGTTCAACGTGCCGGGAACGGACGCCGCGGATTCAACTCATTGCGGCACGGTTTCGCCAGCGGGTCGGCGATGGCTGGGCTGGATTCAAAACGGTGCGGCAGCTCTTGGTGCAATACGACATCACCACCTTGATGCACGCGAAGCAGAGCATTGTGATACGGAAAGCACTTACTGGTGCGCCCGATACGATTCGAACGTACGGCCTCAACATCCGGAGTGTATTTCTGACCAACTAGCCACAAAGTGACCCACGTAGTCATACGATGACAATGTGGTCTTATGTCAATAACTTATTGACATCTCCGACACGACTGGTATAGTCAAAACAAGCCCAAAAATCCCGGATGAAGGTTATCCCTTCGTTTCGATTGCCTCATTCTTCCACCTTAAGGGTTGCGCTGCGGGATACCCACCAGGAGGTCTATCCAATCATGGCCGTCAAGAAATCCGTTGTCAAGTACGTTGGCGTATATTTCACGGAATCCACAAAGCGGAAATGGCGGGAACGCCCTGATCGCGTTTATTGGGTTAATTTCAAAGACCCCAGTACTGGGAAATTGCATTGGGAACGGTGCGGATGGGCATCTGGGGGATGGACTCCTGAACGTGCGCAAAAACGCAGGTACGAACTACTTGAAGAGAAGCTTTCGGGAAGATACAAGCCGAAGCAGCAACGGAAGAATGAGCAGATCACCTTTGACGAGTTTATGACTCAGCATTACCTGCCTTGGGGCGACAATAACAAGAAGCGCGCTCCTGAGGACCGCTCTCTCTACAAGACATGGTTGAAATTGAGATTTGGCGGCAAGAAACTACAGGAGATATCGTCTGAGGATCTTGAAAAAATGAAAAGGGAGATGCGGGAACTGGGGAAGGCGGAGGCAACGGGTAAAACACGCTCTCTGCCTGGTCCGGCAAGCCTTCAATAAAGCGACTGCTTGGGGAAAGTGGAACGGCGAGAATCCCTGTAAACCCGTCGAATTTCCCAAGCCAAACAACCAACGCCTGAGGTTTTTGAGCGCTCAAGAAGCAGATAAACTCCTTGTTGCTTTAAGGGAACTAAGCACTCAACTGGCGGATATCTCCCTTTTCGGGCTACTCACCGGGTGCAGACTTCGCGAGATTTTTCGGCTGACCTGGTCCAACATAGATCTGACGCATGGTTATTTGACGGTTCTGGATTCGAAGAATGGGAAGCCCCGCCACATTCCGCTTACCGCTCCCATACGGGAACTTGTCCAAGATTTGCCCAGCGGCAACCCGGACGACACCCTTTTCAAGAACAGTAAAGGGGAACGAGGAGCCAGTTTGCTCTGATTGATGTGCCGTACGCCGCTGTCCGGAGCAGCCTGATTGCGGACGAATCCCCGCTGGCAGCAATGGACCGGCTTGTGTCGGAGACTTATACAGCGATACTCGGGAGACTGTCATGAGAATCTATAACGTTCACGAGCGGAGTATGGCCGGACCGGCTACGGTTGTGTCCGATTTGCTCGATGGCCTTGCAGGACCGAATGACAGGTTATGGCCGGGCGATCAATGGCCCCCCATGAAGTTCGACGCCCCGCTTTGCGTGGGTTCGGCAGGGGGGCATGGAGTAGTGCATTACCGAGTATCGGAATATGTTCCGGGGTCCAAGGTAACTTTTCGTTTCGATAATTCCGGATTGGTGGCAGGCTGGGATGGACGACATTGGTTCGAGGTCATTCCCGACGGCGAACGGACCGTGCTTCGTCACGTAATAGACGCGAAATGCGATTTCCGGGCCTGGTTATTTTGGGCTGTGGCAGTCAAGCCGCTTCATGATGCGCTGCTGGAGGACGCCCTTGACCTGGCCGAACGAGCAACGAATCCGTCATCGCCAAGATCGAGCCGTTGGAGCCCTTGGGTACGTTTTCTTCGCTTTCTGCTAAAAAGGAAAAATGGCTGACAATTCAGTCAGATTCTAAAACGATAATGGATAAAAACGGCGCGAGTTTGAGTTTCAGCGGTAGAATCAGAAGCGTCAGGTGCGCCTTACAGGGCGTACGGGCCATGCTCCGCTCCCAGCACAACGCATGGGTGCATGTAGCCGCAACGATCGCAGTTGTGATCGGAGGCCTGCTCGTTCGACTCGAAGCCAACGAGTGGTGCTGGATTACACTTGCCATAATATCAGTTTGGACTGCTGAAGCCTTGAATACGGCGTTTGAGTTTCTGACGGATGTGGCATCTCCGGAGTTCCATCCGCTCGCGGGAAAAGCGAAGGATGTGGCCGCTGGAGCCGTGCTCATATCAGCGATAGGCGCAGTGATCATTGGTCTCCTTGTCTTCGGACCAAAACTCGTGATATTGACCGGTCTGTAGGAATCCGGTCCAAGAAAGCAATTAAGCTTACTCGCTGCCGCGCGATGATTCTGGGGAGCGCATGAAGACTCTTGTCGTTCAGACGAACACTTACCGTTTGCTGTTCCCGACTCCCCTGGGGGCCAGTCTTGTCGCCGGACGCCTGCGTCGCGACGGGCACGAGGTGCGATTCATCGACCTCATGCACGCGCGTGACCCATTGCAGGCGGTGGTTGAGGCAGCGGCCTTTTTTATCCCCGACTTGGCATGTTTCTCAATCCGCAATCGCGACAACATGAACCCGCTGGATTACCTCGACCCGATCCCCGTGATCGCTGATATCATCGATGCGATGCGCAAGGTCGCCCCTGCCGAGGCACTGTTGGGCGGAACGGCATTCACCACTTTCCCCGCCCGGGTACTCCAGGCTACAAAGGCCGAATGGGGAATTGCCGGCGACGATCTGGCGGCGGCGGCTCGGTTCGTCCGGTCGCTCGCTGACGGCAAACCGGATCTTGCCGTTCCGGGTCTCGTCTACCGGGACACCTCCGGGAAAATCTTGGAAAACCCGTTTCAGATCGTCGGCAATCGCGACGTGATCTTCGACAACTGGGACTTCATAGACTTCCACGCGTACCGCAAAGGATGGTGGCAGGCGGGGGTGATCACCCGCACGGGATGTCCGGAACATTGCGCGTATTGCGATACCTTCCACACCTTTGGCAGCAAGTTTATCCTGCGAGAGCCCGCGGATGTCGCGGAGGACCTCTTGACGCTGAAACGCAGCGGCAAGGTGCGCAGCGTCTTCCTCGTGGACGCGGGCTTCAATCGCCCATTGGATCACGCGAAGGAAGTGTTGCGCGAGAT
>JAZDOF010000870.1:0-2072 GCA_043799015.1 Pseudomonadota bacterium
TTTTTCGGTTTTCCCCTCTTTTCATAACGTAGTATCATGGGACATCTTCTCACAAAGGGGTTGGATCATGAACACGTCGTTCAAGACGATGATGTTGTTCCTGTTGGGACTTTCTTTGGTCGTGACGCCCCCGCCTACCCAGGTTGCAGCGGATGAAGGACTTAGGGTACGGGCTTACAGACATTGGCCCGCCGAATCCTACAAATCCGGCATCTGGGGCGTGGAGCTCAATTTCAACCACCCGGTCTTCGTGTCCAACCTCGCGGAATCCCTCAAGGCTGTTCAGGCCGGCGGGTCTCTGGTCGTGGAATTTCGAGATACCTCATCAAAGCGAGCCGAAGGAGCCGTGAAGACCTGCATCGTCATCGGGGCCACCCCCGTCGTGAGCAATCAACCGGTCAACATTACCGTCGACAAAGGCCTTTCGGACGCTACGGGGCGCCGCGTCCTGGACAAAGCGTTTTCCTATACCCTTATCCCGATAGACGAGATTGAGGTGAGCAATCTGTCCACCTTTTTCACATCAAAGGCCGAAAAGGGGTTGTACATATCGATAAGTTCACGCGTCGCCCCCAGCGAGCTGAAGAAGGCCATCAAGTTCAAGCCGGAAGTCCCCGGTGTTTCCGTCTCACAAGCAGGTTGGCATCGTTACCGAATTACCGGCGACTTCGAATTCGGCAGGGATTATGTGCTGGAAGTCGTTCCGGATAAGGTGGATGACGGAAAGGCCGTCCTGGTCGCCCGATCCTACGGTTTCACCGGTCCGGGAATCAAGCCCGAGCTCACTTTCAACACCGAACGGTCGGTTATGGAGCTGCGTAGCCGACAACTGCTGCCGGTGACCATGTCGAACGTCACCAAATTGCGGTGTAACCTTTCCAAGATCCCCGCATGTATGGTCCCCGAAGTTGCCGCCGCGCTTAACAGCGGTAAGAAGGCCGTGGCCCTACCGTCTCAGGACCGTCGGAAGCAAGTGGAAGACATGTTGCAGCAGTACAAGGCGTCTTGGCTGTTCCGGGCCGACTCTGCGGAAGACGCGGAAGCTTTCATTGCACCCGAGGCGGAGAATCACGTTTACGCCTACTCCCTCCCATTGTCCTTCAGAAAGAGCCCCGAAACCGGAGGAGCCTGGATTGCCCGCTTGACGGATCCTGACGGGAATTTCAAGGGATCTGCCGTGAGGCTCATTCAGATCACGGACATGTCGGTGAGTTACAAGCTGGCCGCTAAAACCCTCCTGGTCTGGGTTACTTCCATGCATACGGGCGAGCCTGTGGCCGGCGCGCAGGTTGTGCTTGCCCAATCGGACGGGCTGAGTTTTCTTGTCGGGGCTACCGACAAGAACGGGTTGCTGGCCGTCAACGATGGTTCGGAACACCCCTCACTGCGCCCGAACGAGGAGTCGGGTCGGGTTTCCCGCAAGCCCATAGGCATCGCGTCCATGAAATGGGTTGTGGCCGCGACCGCTACGGACTCGGCGGCGATTCAACTGGAAGGGGACCGTCTCAAGTCGGTCATGGCCGTTCCTCAGGCACAGACCGGCGATCCTCGAGCCCTCAGCGGCAACGTCTTTACGGAGCGAGGCATCTATCAGCCGGGGGATACGGCTCACTTCAAGTTCACGGCGAGGTCGTACAAGGACGGGATGATCAAGCCCCCCGAAGGTGAACAGGTCACCCTAACAATTACCGACTCCAGGAATGAGGTTCGCTACTCCGAAAAGCATACCCTCGGAGCTTTCGGATCGACCAGCGGCACGTTTCCCATCAAGGGCTTCTTCCCCGTCGGAAACTACACGATACGTGCCGATTACGGCGATGATCGGGGAAAGGGGGATCAACCATCGAGGACTTTCTTGGTGGGGGAATACAAGGTACCAAGACATTTCGTCAACGTTTCCCTGAAAACCGAGGAAAAAACCTCCACCGAATACGTTACGCTTCAGCGCAAGGAGCAATACCTTGTGGCGGACATTAAAGGCCGCTATTACGCGGGCGGTCCGCTCAAACACGGCAAGGTGACCTGGAAGGCTACGCTGGTGCCGGCGGAATACAAGGTCAAGGGTTTTGACG
>JAZDOF010000610.1:0-2214 GCA_043799015.1 Pseudomonadota bacterium
CGGGAGGGTCCCGCGATTCGGCCGTGGATCAGGTATTTGAAAGGCGCAGGCGGATGACCTTGCTTCAGGAGCGGATATACGCTCTGGAGGACGAGGCGAATGAGTTGGAACAGCGCCTTGTTGGGGAGGAGGCGGCCCTGGAGTCCGTCGAAGCGGAGATCGGACGTTGTGATGGTACCGTAAAACGGCTTGAGATGAAGGAGGCCGGTCTCCGCCGGGACTTGGATCAAATATCCGCAAATCTGAACACGGCAGACAAGCGTTTGGGCATTCTAGGCCGGGAATGTGAAAACCGGAACCTGCAAAAGGATGACTTGGAAAAACGTACACGCTTGACCCGGGAAGCGTTGGCTTCGGTTGAGGCCCGACGCGAGGTTCAGGAGCATGAGGACGCCGAAGCCCGAAATACCTTGGAGCTGATGATTCATAGTGCGTCCGAGGAACTGAAGCGGTCCGGTGATATTCGCGCTCGCGCCGCCCAATTGGAGGAGCGGCTGGCATCCGTGGAAAGGGAATACAAGGCGGCTCAGGACCGGCAGAAAAAGGCCGAGAAACAATTGAGGTCGCTTGCGCGTGAAATGGACCGTTCCATTCAGGAACGGAGCGCGACTGAAGACCGATTGGCGGATGCGATGGAGCGCGAAAAGGCGGTTATGCACGTTCACAAAATGCAATCGCAAACCATCCTGGAGCTTAAAGCGAAATCCGAGTCCCTGGCGGAAGCAATCAATGAGTTGGAGTCAAGAGACCGTGAGGTTCAACGGAGTATCAAGGAATTAAGTGAAGCGGTTCACCGGTCTGAAGTTGAATCCGTACGGCTCAACCAGTTGCTCGAGGGAATGGTTGAAAAGATAGTGGAACGGTACGGGACGGACCCGCGCACGGTACGGCCTCCCGCCGAGGCCCCCGATGAGGCGGCCCTCGCGCTGATGCGACGGGATTTGGAAGCCATGGGTGAGGTGAACCTAGCCGCAATAACGGAACGCAGGCCGGCGGAGGAACGTTTGGCCTTTCTGAAGGCCCAGGAAGAAGACCTGAAGGACTCGGTCAACATACTGTACGAAACTATTGAGAAAATCGACAAGACGACCTCCGAACGTTTTGAAGAAGCTTTCCACAAGGTCAACAACAAGTTTCAGGAGATATTTCCCGTGCTTTTTCGTGGAGGAGAGGCCAGACTTGAGCTGACCGACGACGAGGACCTGTTGGAAACGGGGGTTGAAATCATGGCCCGACCGCCCGGGAAAACGGTAAGAATCATGGACCTCCTGTCAGGCGGGGAGAAGGCCCTCACCGCCGTCGCTTTGATCTTCTCGATCTTCCTCATCCGTCCTTCTCCATTTTGTCTTCTGGACGAGGTGGACGCGCCCTTGGACGACTCAAATATTGTTCGCTTCAACGACATGTTGAGACGACTGTCACAGGACACCCAGTTCTTGGTAGTTACGCACAACAAGCGCACCATGGCTGCCGCGGACGCATTGTACGGAATAACCATCGAAGACCCGGGGGTTTCGCGGGTGGTTTCGGTCCGATTCCGGGATTGAGTTCGAAAAGTGGCTTCAAGCTGCTTCCGGGCAATAAACCCGATGGCCGGCAACCCCGGGTTGGGACTAGCTCTTTTGTGTTGACACCTTTGTTCAAAGAGGTTATCGTTGTGTTGCGGCAGGCTAAGAGCTGAACACAGAGCCGGTCGCGCAGAGCATCGAGACGGGGATGAGGGGAGCAGGGGCTACAATACGGCCTATCCCGATTTGAGCAGCCTGTCCGAATCTTCGGACCTACGTTTCGACGTGATCGTGCCCGCCGGGAAAGAAGTTCCCGTGAGTCGGTCGCATCAATCCCGCCGGTCGGAAATTGTGTTCAAAGTAGGAACCTGTTATCAAGAATCATCGGCGTTTTTTCCCTTACGACGCTGTTGGGGGGAAGAGGGGTGAGGGCATCACAAGACAATCGTACCATCCAAGCTTTCCCATATCGAAGGCCACAATCAAAGATTTTTCGCGCCCCGGTTTTATTCCGACTGCGGTTTGCTGGCCCCTGGATAGAACCGCACGGCCGGGTCACGGCTTGCACCAACACGGGTGCGTAATGCCATGAGGGATAGTCCTTTACCCCACATCTTACTTCTGGGGGGTGTGTGGGCCGTCATCATCGTGTTCGTTACTCCCGTGGGGGCGTGGCTGACCCACGTGGGGTGGTGCTTTGGGCGGG
>JAZDOF010000914.1:0-3852 GCA_043799015.1 Pseudomonadota bacterium
GGCCGGCTCATAGGCCGGGTCTGATTATCGACGGAAGCGAAGGGAGACTCAACAGATTGGCTCTTCACGGCATAGCCATCGATGTGGGAGGTATGGTGATCGGTGTTCGTGGTGACGGTCCAACGCTCCTTCCGGTCCTCAACCCCGAATTACGAGCCTTTCTAACTACATCGGAACCCCGGGTCGTTCTTTCGTTGGGACACCACATGCCGAAAATCCCGCTGAACGACTGCGACATTATCTTTGAATCTCCGGGAGATTGGCGATTTTGCAGAAGCCGAGGGCAGGATTTTTTCGTGAGCGGATTCTCCGATAGGAACGAGCGACCCGAACGCGTTGCCTTGTTCGACCGTGAATGCACGAGTATCGACGTTTTCGATTCGGTCCCTCCGTCGGATGAAGACCGTGCCAACATCCTCACGGACTGGCCGTTTTGCCAAGTCCTTACGGCTTGCCTCCTCGGTCGAGGTCGCGGATTATTGGTGCATTCATGCGGGGTCTCCGATTCGGGGAGAGGTTTGCTTTTCGTGGGAAACTCGGGTCACGGCAAGTCGACCATGGCGCGATTGTGGGCAGGCCGAGCGATTATCCTCAACGATGATCGGATCATTATTCGACGACGGGAAGATATATTCCTCATGTATGGGACACCTTGGCACGGCGATGTAAAAAGTTGTTTTCCCGAATCCGTCCCCGTGCACAAAGTGTTCTTCCTCTCCCAATCGACGGAGAATTACGCGGTCCGGGTTCGAGGCGCGCGAGCCGTTGCCGAGCTGTTAACCAGGAGCTTCCCCCCCTTCTGGAACGCGCACGGCATGTCTTTTACCCTCGATTTCGCAGCCGCTTTGTGCGCTGCCGTTCCTCTTTATGAACTGGGGTTCTCCCCCGATGAAGGAATTGTGGAGTTCGTCCGGTGCCTGGATTGATTCTGGATACGGCAAGCCTCACCGAATTGGCAGGCGAGGTGCTCGCGTTGGGAGGCGTTTTCTGCTTCAAGACCCGCGGTACCAGCATGAAGCCGTTCTTCACGGACGATACGGTATTGTACCTGAAATCCGCCGAATCGGTTGATCTGAGAAGAGGGGACGCGGTTCTGTATCGTCAAGGAGGTTCAGCCGCGGTTCATAGGATAGTGGGGTTCCGGGAGAGCACCGGCCGGACCGAATTGCTCATTCTCGGCGATGCTTGCTTGGGACCTCCCGAGAGGATCGCCCTGAATCAAGTCGTGGGTGTAGTCGTAGGGGCGGTGCGGGACGGTCGCTCCATTCCATTGGACCACGGTGCGTGGAGGTGGGCGGGCACGGCCTGGGCCGTACTCGCTCCTTTACGCGTATTTGTGTTACGATGGGGCGGGGTTTTGTTGAAGGCAATTCGGTGGAGGAACGGGGTTTGGCCCACCCCCGCCGGCAAAGCCGGCCCCACGGTCTCCTGTCCGGGCAAAGTGAGTACAACCTGGGAAGGACCAAGGATGGAGGTACCCGTAGAGGAAGAGCTTTTCGGCAACGACCATGATTCGGAAACACGGTGATCGTAGAGGGCGCATGTCAAATAACGGCAGAGTAGGTGTTTGGGTCCTGGTAATCGCCCTGATCCTGGGTATTGGGGTTGGGGCGCTTTTTCATTTTGGGACGGCGTATGTCGCGGACTCGGTGAGAAATGACTTAGAGAAATCCGTCAAAGTCGAGCTTGCCGATATGGGTCTTGATTTCTCGGCCGAGTCCTCGACTTTGACATACGGTTACAGCTCGGCCGCAGTGGTTTTTCGGGGCGTTTCCATTACCCACAAGCTGCGCGGGTGGATTGGCGCAGCGGAACGACTTACCGTTCGAAGGCCCATGTGGGAACTCGCGGGCTATTCACTGGGCCTCAAGTCGATCGAAGGAACGACCAAACGTATAATCGTTGAGGATTGTAGAGTTTATCGCGGGGAACGAGACCTGAATATCTTTGTGAAGAAGGCCGAAGTTGAAGCTCGAATAAGAAGGGAAGGCAAGAAGGCGCATATAGCCGGCCACACTCTCCTTTCCTCAGATCAAAAATTTTATGTAACCCTGGATGGCTTGCAGGCGGACGTGCAAAGCCTTGTAGGATCGTCCCTTGAAGGAACCTCCGGGCAGACCCGTGGCTTGGTCGCTGAAAAGCTGGTTTTGTCCGTTGTCTACACGGCTTCGGATCGCAGGATGGTATGGCGCACCGCGGAGTTCAAGTCACCCAACGCGACGGGGGCCTTCCAAGGCGTCGCTGTGTATGCACCACAGGCCGGGTCGTTCGCGGGACCGGCGGACATCAAAGGCGAATGCTCCTTTTCCTTCAGTCCCGGGCAGTTCGAGTGGCGTGGTTCGGATTTCGATTCGTTCCGTTTTTCGAGCCTGAAGTTCGAAACGAAGCTCAGCGGCGGAGTAAACGAGGAGGGGGAATGGGATAGAGTGCTTCCCTCGGGATCCGTCACCCTACACTTGGGTGACTTCCGCCATTCCCTGAACCCCGGTCCCTCCAATACGAAGCATGGAGCCGTCAATCATTTGGACGAACTGTCGGTGTCGTATTCGTATGATGGAAAACGGGCTCGTATAGGTGCCGACTGCTCCGGGTGGCTCACCAAAGACACGGCAGGAAGCGTGGAAAGCAAATGTAGGAAGTGTGTGTTCAATTACGAAGGGGAAGTTGATAGGGACGCGCCGAAAAAGGACGGGGTCGAGCTGTTTAGAAAAGGCCTTCACGAGTGTTCGGGCGGATGCGAGGCTTGTGAAACCCATATGCCGGAACTCCACGCATTGTTGGGCCTCACGGCCGAACAGCAAAGTCGGCTCTCCCGAGTGGACCGAACCGAGATGAAGGGGTCTTACAACGCGGCAACGACCGACTTGAACCTCTCCTTCGGAGGATCGGGACCTATGGCCGACGCCAAGTTCCAAGGGCGTTTCCAGCTCGGACAAGATTTCGCACGGCATCACAAGGCGTTGCCCAAGGAAATCTCGGCCAACGGCGAAATTTCCATAAGGCCTGAAGGAATCAGGATCGGCAACCCAGCGGCCGGCGGTCTGTTCAGTTTCAACCAAGCCGAACTGAAGTTGGACCTGGACGTCAAGAGTGATGGGAAGTCGAGGTTCCTGCCGGAATCCGCTGATGCAAGACTTAGATTCTCCATTGACGGATTCAAGGGCACCTTTGTCGGACAACTCAAAGCGGATCTTTTGAACGGCCCCATGGGGATATTGGGGCTCATGGAGGGCGACTCCGTCCAAATAGATCGATTCCGCGCGGCAGGAGATATAAAAGGGAATAGGCTGACCATAGCTGATACGAGACTGTCGTCCGGGTTCCTCAACGCGCAATTGGAGGCCGAAGTGGACCTGGATTACGGTAGGTTCGACGGTTCTCTCATACGAGGATCGAGGTTGATTCTCAGCAATATGAAGCCGCAAATACGCGCGGCCCTGATCATGATGGAACCTCTTATCGGGGTTAGGTTCCGTCAGATGGGTGATTCACTGATTGTGGAAGCCGCCGGCCCGATCACCGGCCCGAGCTTTAGATAAGGTTGTCGTTACGCGATTATCCGGCGTTGGTGACTTAGTAAATATGAATGTCCCCGTGTCTTGATTAAACGATGTAGAATTACGGAAAAGCGGTACATCGCCATTGCACGAGGCGCAGCGCAAGGGTGTTTTCGTACTGCGCCGGTCTGAGTGCTCATAGGTATAGTGTTCGGCCGGCCGCTTCATCTCCTGTTTCGGCTCCAATGGCCGTCGTTTTTTGTCGTCGTCGCCCTCTCCCGGGGGCCTCCCCGTAACGGGTACAGGCAACCATTCACTTACGGGAGGAAGATTCCAATCTCAACGTGGGGCAGGC
>JAZDOF010000916.1:0-3746 GCA_043799015.1 Pseudomonadota bacterium
GACCCCAGCCAAATACATGAGGTAATTCTTGATCTTGTCAAGGCTCAACAGAGGAACACCGCGATTGTTCATTGTTTCAAATATCATTCCAACCACTTGCGGATCAAAAGTGCAAAGGTTAAACGATAGCTGCGTCCTGACTTTATTGTAGAGGGTCTGTAGCTGATCGAACGACTTGTTCGCCAAGAAGTCGTCGAAGAAGCCCTTCGCCTCCGCCAGAAGCCGATGACCACGTATAGTTGCGTCAACGGCCGGGCCATTATGTGGCAGGTCCAGAATGGCCCGCCGGAAGTAGGGATCGCACAAGGGGTTAAGCTCCAATTTCGGGACGCAGATATTTGCCGAAAAATCTTCCCGAAAAAGAAACGAGTCCTGGATCTCGCCTTTCATCTGCAATAATTGTTGGGCGGTTCCGCCTGTCGCGTTCATTGCCGCAAGTCGATCATGTATCGCTTTGAGAAGAACCACCAGCGTCGTAAGCCTTTGCTGACCATCTATCACTTCCCATTTATCATATGATGATCCGTTTATCGTCTCGGTTGGTTGCTGCTCATATCGGGTGACCACTATCTGACCCGTGAAATGCGGCGACGCGTTGATGGCCTCCAGATCGTTGATTAGGTCTTCAAGATTGAGCTGCTCCCACGAATAGTCTCTCTGGTAATAGGGAATGATCAGCCTTGCATCGTTGAATAACTTGCCGAGAGTTGTCGGATTGCTCTGAAACATGCTGTAATCCTCCTTGTCATTTCTGACGTGAGCACATTGTCTGAGGTAAAGGCCGCATATCTTACCCCTCACATCCCAGGGCCGCTTTCTTGTCCAGGACGCAAAGAGGTGTGGAAGAAAGGGCTTTTCACGCCGGTTCCGTCTTCACTGTCGGTGCTGATTGGCGGATACCATCCCGACCCTCAATCCACCTCCCCCACCAACACGAAAGCCGCCCAAAAGTACGGGTGATCGTATACGTTCCGTATGTCTTTCCGGGCCTGTACCAGCGACTCAAGCTTGGACCGTCCTGCCCGTCGGTGTTTCAAGAATTGTTCCACGAGCCAAACCGCGGACTTCCTTTCGACCGGCCACATGCTCATGAGGACGGTGGCCGCACCGGCCGACTGGAAGGCCCTGCCCATGCCCAGTATTCCTTCACCGGAGACGTGCTTTCCCACTCCGCTTTGGCACGCAGCCAGAACGACCATGTCCGCGTTCAGCCGAAGCTTTGCCACTTCGCTCATTCTCAGATATGGATCTGAGTCTCCCGGAATAAGGCTGAGCATTAGGACCGGTTCGGTCACGCCCCTTATGGCTTTTCCGAAATAGCCGTGGCATGCGAATACGATGGTCCGATATCCGTTGATTACCGGAACGATCTCGCGTTCGAACACCCGCTTGCTCGCTTGGGTTCCTTCGCGTATGTCCGCAAGTTCCCCGTAAGCCCCTCTGATTGACGACGCAAGTTCGCCCGTTTCCTTGAACCTTGAACACCAAGGTCCCGGATTATGCGTCGACGGATCTCCGGCAGGTCCTCCGACGGCTTCTACGACCGATCCCTCACGGTTAGCCGCTGCCCCGATCAGGAGTTCTTCGTAACGGTCATCGTCTCCCGGGCAGATGGGGTCCGCAAGTAGGAGCAACCTTTCTCCCGATACCCGTGATGACTTGCTCTTTCTAAATAGCGTGAGCGCTGTTATCGACTGATAATAGGATATGGGATGCCTGTCCCCTAGGAAGACGGTATTCGGAACGGATGCTTTCCTAAGACCTCCTACGCCATCGGTCTCGATCATGGGTATTGCATGAGGACTGCGACTCCACACCAGCGTCTCGAATGGAAGGCCGGCAAGGAACTCGTCGGGAATAACGATGAGTCGCCCGGACTCCGGCAGATCAACATCGGTGAGCACGCTCTTTACCAGCACATCACAGAGATCTTCTCCCTTATCGAGGTCTAAGGACCTCAGGTTCTTCCGCCACTCATGGGCATCGATGAGTCGCATCGGCTTGGTGTATTGGTCAACCATTTCTTTGAGGTCCCGTCTTGAACATTTCTCGAAATGGCATCGTTCGATTCTTGGCCCGTGGAGCTGGAATATGAGAACTCCCGTTTGTGTTACTTCGTACACCAACACCCATTCGTCGTCGTAAATGAGCGAATCCGTCAACGAAACGGGAGCGCCATCCACGGAGGCTACCTGCGATTCCCCCAAGGGTAGCGACCTCGTCAAAGATTCGGAAAAAACCCGGGCTTTTGTGCGCTCGGAGGCGTTGAGCGCTTTCTCCGGTTCATTCTGCCGGAACCAAACCCGGGCAAGGCCTTCGTAAGGTTCGGTGCGCGCGAACCCTTCGAATGTGACGTCAAAAAAGGCATCGGCAAGTGCGCCTCCGTCGTTGGCCGGTGCCGTAGCACCCGGCGACAAGCCGTTATCGGCCAATGCGGATCTCATCCGTTCGTTTTGTTCGATAGCCTGCTCATAGTAGTCCGCTGCTTCTTTCAGGCGGCCTTTCAAGGCCTCGCATGCCCGTCCCCGGCCCGTGAGGGACGCGAACTTCTTGTACGCCGGGTGCGGTCCAGCACTCACGGCAAGGTCCTCGTACTGTTTGAAGGCTTGTTCGTAATCTTCCTCGGCTAGGTAAAGCCGACCAAGAGATGACGGGAACCCTGCGTCCTCAATATATCGCCGCGCTGATGTCAGTCGATCGGCCGACCCCTCCGCTTCGTACCATCCGAGGTAGTGAAGGCCGATAACGTGAAGCGTCACCGGATCCACCTTGCCCTCTCCCTGGATATCCGCGGCGAGAAGCAGTTCCTGCTCCGCGTCAGCGAATTCCTCTTGTTCCGATAGGACCATGCCTTTTCCGATGTGCGCATAAAAAGCACTCTCGGAACGGGCTCCATCAGGCCCTACAACTTCCAAAACTTGATCGAAGCTCTTTACTGCCGCGTCGTCCATGCCGAGGTTCTTGTACACAATACCCAAATTGTTGAGAGTCCTGGTGACATCCCAAACTCGACAGCCGTCGCCCGCCGTCAATTGCTCACGATATACGGAAAGGGCCTTACTTTGACACTCCAGCGCTTTCTTGTACTCACCTCGATTCTTGAATAGGACTCCAAGCCGTTCCAGAGCCCGAGCGGGGTATCGCGGCTCAACCCCGTCTCCTCGCAAATCGGCCGATTGAACGTACCACTTGAAGGCATCGTCGTACTTACCTAATGTTAAGCAAATTTTTCCGAGTCCCCCGGCGGCACGCGATAGCGTTCTAGGATCGAGTCGCTTAGTGTCCAGCCCCATCACTTCTTGGAAACACGCTTCAGCTTGAGAGGGGCGCTCCAACTCCTGGAACATCTCAGCGAGTTCATCCCAAACCATACCGGCGAAGTTGGCTTCCATCCGATCCGCGGCGTTCAAGGACGCCCTGAGAACATTCTCAGCTTCTTGGTAAGCCCCTTCCTTTCGCAGCCCCCTGCCTTCCCATAGACTCTCCCAAGGAGCCGGGTCTTCCTTCACCGTCTCTTCCGTCATATTCTCTCTCCTGATTATTACGGCGCACAATCGAGGTCGGCTCAGAGATCAATCTTCCACGCTGAACGTCAGATCCCCCCACCCCCAGTCCTGCTTAGGCAATTCTCCGAGGCGGTCCAGATAGCCTTCCGTCCATTCTTGAACCATAAATCGGTTTCCAAGATCGTCGGCCGACGGATCCACCACTTGATGCGGAGTCCAGACGGCCCTCAGAAAGAAGTC
>JAZDOF010000920.1:0-8474 GCA_043799015.1 Pseudomonadota bacterium
ACAAGAAGCTTGTTCCTTTGGTATTCACCACGGGACGCATCCTCACGAAGATGGCGAGAGGAATGGTGGAGAATCCCTTGTAGGCACGGATGCGGTGACTCCGGCCATGGTGCAGGCCCTTTTTGGAGAGGGCGGCCGAGCGTTGAAGCGGGAAAACCACGGCACAAGGTTACCAAGCGACTTTGTGTCGGCTAACGGCGTGCCGCCATCGGATTATCCTCTAAAAATGTCCGGATATAGCCGCCTGGCACATTCCGGGCAAATGGCGTGGCTGAACTCCGCCTCCGAACGATCGCGTATATAAGCCTCGATCTGCTGCCAATACCCCTGGTCGTCGCGTATCTTCTTGCATGAAGCACAGATGGGTAATAGGCCGCTAAGCTTCTTTACCTGCGCCAAGGCCATTTGTAGTTCTATAATGACTTTTTCCCTCTCCTTCTGAGCGCGCTTGCGCTCCACCACCTCGGACATCAGGTCTTCATTGGTCTTTCGAAGCTGCGCGGTTCGTTGCTCCACCCGCCGCTCCAACTCATGCCTCAACACTTCGTTTTCTCGGAGCTGTATCTTTTCCCGGGTGAGGTCCTCGACGAGCACGAGAATGTACCTCTCGCTCATTATTCTTATGGGTCGAAAGGTCATGCGACCCCAAATGACGGTGTCTTCTATTCTAAGTGCTCCTTCAGCGACACGCGGCTTCCGATCCGCCAGGACCAGTCTCAAGAGAGATTCGGCCTCGCCCGAAGCGGAGGAGGGGCCGCCGACGAGATCCGAAAACGGCTCGCCGCGAACCTTCTCATATCTTGGTGTTAACCTGCCGCAGGCCTGATTGACCACCGCCACCTTGAGGTTCTCGTCAACCAGGAAGGTTGGAATCGGAAGAGCTTGGATCACTTTTCCAAACGTGGTCGCCCATATCCCGCTTCTTACGTCAAAGCTTCCGGAGGTAGTAACATCCCGGGTGTACAGCGACTTGAGCTCAATGGATTCCGTGGTATCGGAACCGATGCGGATAGGCCTCGGGATCTCGTAGAGTTCGTGAAACGATTCGAGATGGAGCAATTCCTCCCGAACACCGGCTATAGTCGTGCCGGCCCGCTCCTGTTCGAACTCGGCAATACCTCGGCGCAAAGCATCGAGCTCTTCGGCAGAAGCCGTCTTCGACTTTTCCCCGTCTCCCATCGAAACCTCCCTCGATCCATGGGTACGCATCTACGGCATTTTAGACCGCAGACCCTCGGCGATGTTTCGCTTATAGGTCAAACTACTTTACTAATCCAGCAATTATTCCGGCATTAAAAAAAAATTGGCGACAAATTGTCGCCGCATGTCCTTTTTGTTTCCGTTTTTTCGTCTCATCTACCCCGATCGCCCCTATCGGACAAATCATAGACCTCGGGTTAACGTAACGGTAACTATGAAAAGCCGTATCAGCATGGATAAATACATCCGCCTCGACCATGGGCCGTTACTAGATCTACCGCACTGAGAAATCGAAATATGTGTTCGGGAACGTTTCGTTTTTGAGCGTGAAGTGCCACCATTCTCGTGTGTAGGGCTCAAAGCCGTGTTTCTGCATAAGCATTTGCAGGAGCATTCTGTGGGCTCGGTGTACCGCGGACACCGAGGGACTTTCGACCCATGACTCGGATCCGAAGAAATCAAAAGGCGTACCCATGTCAAGCTCGGATTCCGACGGCGGCTTGTCCGGACAGACAATGGTCAAATCCACCGTACTGCCCCTGGAGTGACTCGATTTCTCCGCAATGTACCCTTCCTTGAACAAGTCCTCTTTCCGAACCTTGGGGTAATACTGTTCTTTCATCTTCGTGTCGGTGAGATCCCGGCCCCACCGGACGAAGTCATCCACCGCCCTTTGCGGACGATAAGCATCAAATATCTTGATGGCCAACCCAAAACGGCTCAGATCTTCCTGCACCTTGCGGAGCGCCTCGGCGGCCGGCCTTGTGAGTATGCACTTGGGTTCAAGGTATCCGTCGACACGGCGGCCCAAGAAGTTCCTTTCGGCACAATAGCGAAGGTCCACCTTGACGCCGGGTATGACATCCTCAACGTACACGAAGTTATCGGGGAGCCCGCCGGCGGCGGCCGCCACGGGAAACACGGCTGAATAGGCATAAATTAGGCAGCAGACAAGAACGGCGGCACAGGTTTTTCCCATTTTCTCTTCGTTCCTTGCGAAAAGTGGGGGTGGAGTAGACCGTGGGCCGGCGGATCTCATGATGATCCTAACGGCTGCGACTCACCCGGGGGGCCGTTTATCCCGGCCGCCACGGCACTCTAGCCGATGGCCGACGGAAAAGCAATTATCCATCGACCCGGGATTCCATGGGGAATGGGCCCGATTGTCGGCCGCCCGGACTTTCTTTTCGGCACCTGCGGCGCGGAGAGGAGTTACGGCCCGACCACGGAAGCCCGTATGGGTGCATCTCATCCGGGGTCCGCTAAGAAGGGGTACGAATCCTGCATGTATTGGTTGAGGAGTTCTTTGTGGGTCGACAACGGATCCCAGGCTACAGGGGCAAGGCTCCGACCGGTGTCGCCCCTGAGTAGACCGTGCTATACTGGAACGTGCCGTTGGTCGGCGCAGAGGGCCTCAAGAAGCTGAGCCCCGCGACCGGCCGGGAAAGAGCACTTGACCGCCTTACGATGAGCCAAGTCGGACTTGGGAACCTTGCAGGCGCGGTTCTCGCCGACGGCAATGAAGAAAGGAGGGCCGATTAGAGAGTATACAACGGAGTTGTCGGGGGAATGGCTTCGAGGGATACGGAGGAAAAGCTTTCTCCATCTTGAACCACGCGTCCGAAAGATAGGAGGCGGAAGCCATGATTATGCAGAATTCCGATCTTTTCAAGGACTTGAGCGGTGAGGCCACGGCGGAAATCGCCGGGATCGCTACCGCCGAAACCCATGACAAAGGATCGATCTTGTTTACCCGGGCGGACCCTGCCAAGTACTTCTACACCCTTCTGGAAGGAAGAGTCCGTTTAACGATCGGCAAGGTGGGCGAGATCGACTACACCGCAAGCAGAGAAGGCGAAGTCTTCGGTTGGTCGAGCATGGTGGATCGAGCATGCTACACGGCCGACGCGGAATGCGTCGTTCCCACCAAGGTAGTGAGGATTGAGAAGGACCGGCTTAACGGGATCTTCGACAAGTATCCCAAGGACGGGACCATTTTCTTCAAACGCTTGGCCGCGGCCTTGGTGCAGCGGCTCCTCGACAACTACAACGCATTCGTCTCTGAGGGAAGTCTGAAAGGCGTCACGTACGGATCCGGTCAGGTGATGGGTACAGGCGAAGACTAATGGAGACCGAGCCGGGGGGCGACCGCCGGTCGCCCCTACGGCCGATATGAGATCACGGGTCGACGTTACGGCCGTTAGACGGGCGCTTCAACGATGAGCACCGGGCGATGGGCCATTCTTAATACGCTCCTAGCTATGCTGCCCATGACAAGATGCTTCACGCCCGTGTGTCCGTGGGTGCCCACAACGATCAAGTCCGCGGATTCTTCCTCGGCCAAGTATACGATTTCGTGTGCCGCCACCCCAACCTTGCAGAGGGTCTTCATGCTCTTGACCGAGCCGGCACACTCCTTTGCCATGTCGTCAAGCTTTGCCTGAGCCCAATCCTTTGTGCGCCGCAGAATCTGATCCAGTTCATCTCCCACCCAGTCCAGGTAGCTCGGAAAACCGGATGAATCGATGACATGCACCAGAAGAAGCTCCGCGCCGAATGCCTCGGCATAGGCCACGGCACACCTCCTGGCCGGTTCGGAATTCATTGAGAAATCCGTGCAAAAGAGTATCTTTTTCGGTGTCATCTTGTGGACCCCCTTTCTGAGGATTCTTGGGCCGTTGAAATAATCCCCGACCGGTTCTCGGACCGGCCGGCCCGATGAAGCCTGTCGTAAACCCGGGGGTTGTGCAAGCAACGTGCCCGAGGGCCGCGCAAGGACGTATTCGGGGCTTCTCAAAGAAGTCCCTCCTGCCCACCCTTGGAAAAGAAGGGATAAACACAGCTCCCCAAGCGACATTGTGCCCCCTTTTACGGGCTCCCGGCAAAGGGGGGTTGGAGGGATTCGGCTGGTTTCGACATCGCTCCGTATAGGGCGGAAGTTCTCTCGCTTGCCACATTCCCTATCCCTAACTTGGAGATGATTCAAGGTGAAGGCCGAGGCCATGGGTGTCGCAATATTTTACACATTGTAAAACGTCAAACGGATGTCCGCCCGACTCACGGCCTCGCCCGGTCCCTGCGGACCCAGGCCAGGACCCCGGCCGCAACGAACATTACGGCGGCTGCGGTCCAGTACATGACGTCGAGCCCTCGGGTCTCCGCGATCCAGCCCCAGAGGAGAAGGAAGGCATTGATGCCGGCCCCGAACGAACCGGTGAAAAGGCCTACCACGACGCCTCTGTTGTGGGCTCCGGCACGATCCACCATGCGAGCCATCATCGCAGGATATGAGATTCCTTGAAGGATGCCGAAGAAAGCGCCCAACGCCATAGTGTGACGGCTCACCACCACCAACGGCGTTGCAGCCGACAACAGGCCGAACCCGATTAGAGATATGACGATTACTTCGTGCCTCGGAAGACGATCCAGAAACGACCCCAGTAAAACCCGGACCAGCAGAAGGAATACACCGTAGAATATGAAGAACATCCCCGCGGTGAGACCTATGGTACGCGCGTAAAGAGGGAAGAACGCGTTCATGACGCCGAACCCAGCACCGAAAACGGCGGCGGTAGCCATCAGGGGATAGTATTCTTCCCTCAACGCCGTCAGGAAGAACCCCCGTGGGGCTTCCGAACCGGACATCTTCGGCCGGGGAGTTTCACGGATCGGCAAAGCGATGAAGAACCCTGCAAGACCGAACCCCGCCAAGAGCCAAAAAAAAGCATCAAAACCCCAGGTTACCAGTACCAGCTCCGAGAGATATAGGGGCCCACGGCTACGGCCAGGGAGCTCGATGCCCCGAAGAGCCCGATGCCTTGCGCTCGACGTTCCGGAGGCAATAGGTCCACAATCGCGGTGGAACATCCGTTGAAACATCCGGCGAACGCGATCCCCTGGACAAGCCGTACCAATATCATCAACGGCGAATACGAATCAAAGAACATGAAGCCGAGGTTTGAGACCCCGACAAGCAGGACTCCCGGAACAATGAAGACCTTACGTCCCCAACGGACGATGAGGGGTGCTCTTAGGGGGACCGACCCCAGGGATGTTATTCCTATGGAGCCCATCAAGAGGCCCGCGTCCGCTTTTGTCCCCCCCAGGTCCACGACGAAGACCGGAAGGAAACTCCAACTGGAGAGAACCAGAAACAGGGCCAGATTTGCTCCCGTAATCAGCAGGAATTGGGGGTTGGACAGGATCCGTCCCATATGTGCCGGTTTCTCCTTCAATCGGTTGTAGGTCGGAAATCGGTCGGATCGGCCGAGCCCGCTCTCTTAATCGGTGCCAAATCCACGATAATGACTTCGGGTCTGCAAAAAAGCCGCATCCGGGGGGCATTACCTCGCTCCATGCCTATGCCGCGGGAGACGATCAGCACTTTGTCCGTTCCCACGTTCGTCACGCCGGAAGCCCATGACCGGGGTACTCTCGATAAAGTCAGAATGGGACCTATGAACGGTATTTGAAACTGGCCTCCGTGGGTATGACCCGCGATCAACAGATTTGCGTTAACCGATCCCATGCTGAAATCCGGGAAATGCCCCAACACGATGTGATGCTTGCTCAAGAGCGCTTCTTGTGGTTTTATCAACAACCCTCTTTTCATGGAATCATGCTCGGTCAAGCCGGTTAGAATCAGGGGACCCAAGTCCAATGTCTCGGACACATCAAAGAATGTAACGGGAAGGCCGCGGAATATGCCTTTCCACTCATTTCTCCAATCGCAATTGCCCTTGACCGCGTAGATGCCCAGAGGCGCGGAAAGACCCGCTGATCGCAGTATTCCGTTCAGGACCCTTCTTTTTTCCAGGTACCTGTTGTATGCGATTTGGAGATAATCCCCTGCGAACAATATCAGGTCGGGGGATTCATCCATGACCATCTTCATTGCCATCTCTTCGTAGGCTCCAGGATTGTCCGTCTGGAGATCCGCGATTACCGCAACCCGTACCGGCGTGGCCAACTTAATTGAAGATATAGTGACGCGGGTGACCTCCAACCGAAAAGGCTCGACCAAAAAACTGTAGGCGCCGATCAGAACGATGACCGTGGCGGTCACGAGGCCGAATACCGAAGCCGTATTACTTCGGCGGAAAAGAAGGCTTGCCCCGCTTAAGAGATAGACGGGGAAATGAAGGAACACCACCCATGAGGCCAACTGAATCTTGCCGAACAACTCGATTGGAGCGGCCAACGCGGAAAGGCAACCCAGCAAGCCCACCGCGAAGCCCGAGGAAAGGTACATGCGCACGGGGTTCCGAGCCCTCAGTCTCGTCAGCAGAACGACCATCCCAAAAACGAATGCGGCCATTAGAACATTGAAGCAGACTACTACCGACTTATCCGTCATGCCTTCCCTCTGAATCCCATCCAAACCGCACGCCGAGTCACGTCGAAGGAATAGACCGCCCCCTTCACCTCACTCGCCTTCGGTATCCTTTGAATGCGATCCACCATTGCCTGCTCGCCTCAGACAAATCCCCCAGGTCCCATGAATGTTCCATCGCCTTTCTTTTGGCCGCTGCGTGCGAGGTGACTCCCTTGTAGCGGACGAATATATCGTGTTCGTACGCTTCCAGCGGGGCGGCCTCCCCGCTCTTTACCGCCTTCGCAGCGGCAAGGCCGGCCTCGGTCCCGGAAAAGACCGCCTGGGCTATTCCTGCGCCCGTGATGGGATGGGTGAGTCCTGCGGCATCCCCGCAAAAGACGGCATTTTCCACTACCAGTTTTTTCCTGAGTCCGGATACGGGAATGATGCCGGAAGTGACCGCAAGCCTTCCCCGGCGGATCATACCCCAGGATTCCAGCAGGATCAGCGTCCGGTCCAAGAGGATTCTCGCTCCGGGACCGTCGCCGGGACTCACTCCCAGGCCCACGTTGGCGGTTCTGCCTTTAGGAAAAAGCCACGCGTATCCGTGCCTTATATCTCGATGAAGTAATACGAACGTCCTATCGCACTCCCGCACCAGTGGGACTTCCACTTGGACCCCATGCAGGTAATCGGGCCGCGGGAGCCCCAATGCGGCCGCCACTGCGGAGAAGGCGCCGTCAGCGGCGATAACGAGCTTTGGATGAAGACGCCGTTCGGAACCGTCGGTGCACACCACCCAAGCGGCACCTTCCTTGCGTACGAGACGCGCATCGGAAACCACAACCGCTCCGACCCAAGCGGCATCCCTTGCAAGAGTGCGATCGAAGCGGGCACGGTCGATGATGAAACCGGGCGAAAACGTTTCGGTCTTGTCCGTGCTTCGGAACTCGCATCCGAGGACCGTATCACCCGACAGCACATGGGTTTCCATTACCTCCACGGGCTGATACGTAACCCTGTTGTCCAGGTGGAACTCCTCGAACAACTTCCTGGGGACGAACTCTCCGCAATGGGGCCTTTCCCCGATCCGTGCCTTGGCCTCGATGAGCAACACTTCCAGGCCGGCCCCGGCAGCCGCGACCGCAGCGCTCGACCCGGCAGGCCCGGCCCCCACCACCAGGATATCGGGGTCATTTCTTGGAATCATTCAAGTACCTAAGAGTTTTTTCGATGAGAGGCAGATTCAGAAAAGTCTGATTGTCGAAGTTTCCTTTGTACGCCTCGCTCCCCTTCCCCAAGTCGTAACATGTCGTCGAATCCAGGTTGATCAGCACTCCCGCGGCCCTTACCGATTCCATTTCCTGCTGGTGTTTCGCGTAGAACGCCTCGCAGCACGAGCCCACATACAGCTCATTTCGGTCCTCACACCGGCCATGGAGTACTTCCATAAGGTGCTCGAAACTCTGGACCGTGACCGGGACCATGCCGAATGATCCGGCCAGGGCCATGCACTCTCCCACGTCGCAAGAACCGCATTCGTCGCAGCCGGGTACTCCACGGTAAGGGCAAGCTACCGCTTTGGAGCAATAGGGCAGTAAGAATACGCCGGGAACAAGTCGGCGGAGGTCTTGAGGTTTAACATTCAGCAGGAATAGATCGTTGGAGTCACTTAGAGTGAAATGGCCGTTAACCAACTTCAGTCGATCGCAGGCGTCACCGATCGCTTGGGCCGTCTTCTCCGGCGTAATGCCGAGAATGCCGCCGTCGTATTCCCCAAAGAACGAGCGTACGGAGTCCTCCAGGTCCCCTCGGTCCAAACGTCGCCCCTTAAGTGAAGCCTCCAAATCGTTGATGAGCCGCATGGGCACGGTAAAGAAATCTCCGGCAATAAGGGCCTGTCGGATCCTCTTGCCTCCGGGGCCGGTCCACAAATGCACCCGCATGGTGCCTGCATCGG
>JAZDOF010000957.1:0-6552 GCA_043799015.1 Pseudomonadota bacterium
GGAGGGAGATCGTCAATGGGCTCGAAACACCCTTTGGCAATTCTCTCGGTGTTCTCTTCCAACCGCCTCAAGGGCTTCAGGACCTTTGTGATCAAGAATCCGCCGGTTGCCATAAGCCCGCCGGCAACGATGCCGAAGGCAAGCAACTGTAGCTGAACCGTAGTGTGGAGGGTCTCCTTGATCGACTGCCTCTTTTGTCGGATTACACTTTCGGCAAACGTTGCCAGAGACGCGCCGATCTTCCTGGTCTTCGACTCACACTCAGGGCGAACATCGGAGGGGGATCCGAGGGCCGGCCGGGTTGACTCATCGTCGCATGAACTCATGAGCCTTCCGTAATTACTGAGGTCCTCCCTGAAGAGAGTTACCTGCGGTGGAGGACAAAGGGTCTCGAACCTACCAAGGTTCCTTTCCAGGATCGTGCGTGCTCTATCGAGATGATAGAGTGCAGTCAGAAGGGATTGCCGGTCTTTGTACAAGAAATAGTTTTTCTCGAATCGCCGCATCTCCAAGACGGACTCTTCGAGTTTGCTCACATCCTCAAGGTAACCGATCTTCTCTTCGAGCTTGAGCATGAAGTAGTAGGCCCCGAAGGCGCCGGCGGCCATGAAAAAGCAAATAACTGCAACGGATATAATGACCTTGTACCTGATGCTGAGTACTGCCATCTCTCGTATTCTTTCCCGGTTGGAAGGTTCTCGTGGGAAACGCGGGGCGTTTCAAAATGAATCATAGGCAAGATTCGTTCCATACGTCGGACCCCTCGATCTATTCCGACAACATGCCGATAATTCTGTTGTTTCCCATGAACCGCCGGTGACGATCCGGGGTTCTTTATCCCGCAGGAGACATTATTGCGTTGCACTATGCAACAGTGCTGATCTTGTTTTGAGAAAAGCATAGCGGTTATTTAGGGAGATGCCGTTTTGCGTAACGACAAGCGACAAGAATTGGTTCCGTTATCCCCTCTCCGAACTTGGAAAGGGACAAAGGGTGAGGATACGGGAAGATTACAAGAGTCTCGTCGCTTGCCATACTCGTTGAAAACGGCATTGGCTTCCACTCCTTCACACTTGTCGGCCCGGGCTGACCGTTGGCGTTGCAGTATGCAACGGCAATGCTGCCTCATGCAACGCCTCGGACATACTCTCGCGGGGCGATACTGGTTGCCGAAAGTTTTGTCCGAAACAGCCAAATCCCCCCCACCCCCCCTTTACCGGGAGCCCGGCAAGGGGGGGGGCCAAAATGCCGCATGGGGACGCATGTTTACCCCCCTTTTGTAACGGGGGGTTGGGGGGATTTACCGTCATAAGCTAAGACGATGTCCGAGTCCTCAAACGGACATTAATTTCGGCAACCAGTATAACCAATTGTATGGCCACGGCTCGGCACCAATGCGGAAACATGATGCGTTGCGGGAATGACTCCGTGCCGTCTTCGTCGTATTTTCCCCAAGCGCCGGTAAGGGAGTCGTATTCACGCCAACTTGGGGCGCGGGTCACATGACCACACACATCGCAACGGTAAGGACCGGCAAGCTGCCGGTCCTACCGTGGCGATTCCCCTCGTGCGGTCCAGCGCCGTCCGGTTGAGATCATCGGGGTTCATGCTTGATTTCAGAATCCTAATCCATGCGTGTCGGCATTCCGAATATGTGGGGAGACTTGGTACGTTCATTGCATCCATCGACTCGCGAACATCAAGGAGGTAGTCATGGCTCGGAAAGACAAGTCAAAGAAACCCTCGGCCGGCTTCCGTGAACCCGCAGGCGGTGAATTTCACCTCAACCCGGGTGAAACCGACGGAAAGGATAAGCCAAGCCTACACGAGCTTACGACGTTGAATCAAAAAGAAGGTTTCCTGGATACGTTGCACAGGCACATGACTGCCGTGGTGTTTGCCGAAGCCGGAGATTTCGTCACCGCCAAGCACTACTTGGGGGCTCAACCCGGACCCAAATCCGTTCTTTTGGTGATCGAGGGAGACGTGCCGGACCCCGCGGCTTTTTCCTACGGCCTCGGCCTTTGCACGAGAATGAATGCCGAACTCGACATTTTGCAGGTGATTCAGAAAACCGATGATGATGGTGACTATCAGCTTCTGAGTGAAAAAATGGTCAACGGGTCCTTGAATCTCGTAAACCTTGTGCGCATGGCGGAACAAATGAAGATACCGTTCAAAGTTACCATGAGAATCGGCGACGTGAGCGAGAAACTGATCAATTATGCCAAACGCCACAAAGACGTGGTTATGATTATCCTCGACTCCCCGCACACCAAGGGCCCTTTGAATCCTGAGAAGTCATGGGACCGGTTCCTCGGGCATATTTCACGAGAGTTGTCCGTTCCCATCACGACGGTATTGCCGAAGTCGCCTGCTTTCGCCTCCCAGTGAAGAGGGAGCCTGCGAACAAAAAATGAACCACAAGACACAAAGAAATCAAGTAATCGTTCACCACGATGGAAAGAGAACCAACCACAAAGACACGAAGTCACAAAGAAATCAAAGGCCAATAATCTTCACGAACCTTCCCGACGATCCGGCTTCTTGATTCGAGGTCGGACGCCAATTACGGGGCAACAGGCGTTCATGCAGCATTTCAACTCCTTCTTGGTGTCTTGGTGACTTTGCGGTTTGGTTTTTCGGGTGTAACGAATAGGTCCCGGGGAACGCTTGCCCCTGTTTTAAGGCGGTTGCCGAAAATAATGTCCGTTTGAGGGCTCGGACATCGTCTTAGCTTCTGACGGTAAATCCCCCCTACCCCCCTTTACAAAAGGGGGGTAATCATGCGTCCCCATGGGGCATTGTGGCCCCCCCTTACCGGGCTCCCGGTAAAGGGGGGTGGGGGGGATTTGGCTGTTTCGGACAAAATTTTTGGCAACCGGTATAATTCCAATGCGGGCGTACCATCGACGATTCAAAAGCGTTCGACAGGATTCCGTTCGAACCGTCCCCGGCGGATCATTCCTTTTTCAACAATTTTACGACCTCGCCCAGGTCCGGAAACCTGCCGAGGTTCTTCTTTGAAAATACCTGCTTACCGCCGTATTCCACTTCAAAGACCCCTCCGGAACCTACGATGAGTTCCGCTTCTATTCCCAATCGCTCCAAAAGTTCCTCCGCCAGACCGGCGGCCTTTGGTTTATAGTTTCACGACCCGCAATAGGTTATGGTACATCGTTCCTTGTCCGACATCTGTCTTACCTCGCTGTTTTTTTTGGGCGGATGCCTGGAAAAAACGATTATATTCTCCCACGGGACCCGTGACAAGTCGGCGGCCGTTCCCGGAGTCGGGCCCTTTAAGTTGTACCGAAAAATCTTCTCGTCTACCCATCCAAAGAGTAGTATCTTGCATACCATGGACCGACGTTTGGGGGCTCTGATACGGGGGCGCCGGAACCGCGAGGCCTCCACGGACCTCACATTCTTTGGGAGACGTCATAATGGATGGTGAAGCCGGGATGAAGGGATCGGAAAAGGTCCGCGTACTCTATGTTGAAGACGACCTTGGGGCCGCGCGTCTGTTGCAGAAGAGACTCGTGAGGAACGGGTACGAGGTGGACCTGGCCCATGACGGCGAGGAAGGTCTGGCCAAATGGTTGGGGGGCTCCTATCATCTCTTGGCCGTCGATCAGGACATGCCGAGAAAGAAGGGGCTCGATATGATCCGCGACCTTGCGAAACTGGGCCCACTTCCTCCCACCGTTATGGTTACCGGCCACGGAAACGAAGTCGTTGCCGTCGAGGCCATGAAGTTGGGCGCGGACGACTACATCATGAAGGACGGCGAGGCCCGGTACCTGGATCTGATACCCTCGGTCATCGAGCGTGCCTTGGAAAAGAGGAGGGTCCTGGAGGACAAGCATCTGGCGGATAAGAAACTCCTTGAAAGTGAGGCCCAGTTCCGGCTCCTTGTGGAAAGCGCTCCGGAAGCCATTTTTGTACAAACGGAAGGCTGCTTCGCTTACCTGAATCCTGCCGCTCTGAGGCTCTTCGGCGCGACCCGTTCCGAAGAATTGTTGGGAGCTCGGGTAATAGACCAGGTTCACCCGGATTTTCGAGACATCGGAATGGAGCGCATCCGCCTGCTCAACGTGGAGAAGAAGGAAATGCCGCCGCTGGAGCAGGTTTTCCTTCGAATCGACGGTTCCCCTGTGGCTGTGGATGTATCTGCGGTACCCCTATACTATCAAGGCCAAGACGGGGCCTTGGTCTTCGTACGGGATATCACCGAGCGAAAACGGATCGAAGAGGCCCAGATGTTTCTTCTTCAATCCGGGAGCGCATCATCAGGTCGAGACTTCTTTCAATTGCTTGCACGATACTTGGCCCAAAAGCTGGAAATGGATTTTGTCTGCATTGACGGTCTGGAAGGCGACGGCCTGATGGCTAGGACGGTGGCCGTATACTGCGACGGCGAGTTTCAAGACAACATGGTCTACGCTTTGAAAGATACCCCGTGTGGCGACGTTGTGGGCAAGACCATTTGCTGCTTCCCCAGGGACGTGTCTCGGCTCTTTCCAAATGATCCCGTGCTTCAGGAAATGAAAGCCGAATGCTATGCCGGGGTGACTCTCTGGGATCACGATGAAAAGCCGATAGGTCTTATAGCGGTCATCGGGCGACGTCCCCACTCGAACCTTCGACATGCGGAAACCATTCTGAAATTGGTGGCACTACGTGCTGCGGCCGAGCTGGAGCGCAGGCGGGCTGAAAAACTGTTGGCCGAAAGTGAAGAGCGTTTCCGGTCATTGGTGGAGAGTGTTCCGGGCGCGGTGTATAGGAGCGAGGTGGACGTGCCGTGGCGAGCATCCCACATCAGCCGCGGCGTTGCGGCCATAACGGGCTATGAGCCGGCCCGTTTTCTGGATGACCCGCCCGTGAATTGGGCGGATTTGGTTTACGGGGCGGACTGGGACGAGGTCGCCGACACCGTCGGCCGAGCCGTTAGAGACGGTCAAGTGTACGATATGGAGTACCGCGTTCGACACGCGGATGGAAGCCTTAGATGGGTGCATGAGCGCGGGCGTTGCTTCTACGGCCCGGACGATGCGCCGGCCGGCCTGGAGGGGGTGATAATCGATGTTACGGCTAAAAAGGTGGCCGAACAGGAACTTGAGCAAAGCCGAGAATTGCTTGACCGGATCGTCAATTCCCTGCCCGTGGGCGTGGTGTACGTGGACTCGTCCAAACGCGTTCAATTCCACAACAAGACCCATAAAGAGTGGTGGGGGGTCTCTTCGGAAGATGTGCGTGGGCGAACTTTGTTGGAAGTGATGGGAGAAGAGCATTACCGGGGGGCTATTGAGGAGCATGTGGAGTCCGCGTTAAGGGGCAACAGGGAGACTTACGAAGTGTCGGTGAACTACAGAGACGGCGTTACCCGCCACCTGATCGCCGATTATTTGCCCCATCGGGGAGAAACAGGCGAAATCAATGGCTTTGTGGCCCTTATCACCGATATCTCCGCTCATAGAAGGGTCGAAGATGCGCTTCGCGCGAGCGAGGCCAAGTTCAGATGCATCTTCGAAGCATTTCCTGATGCCGTAGTCATTGCAAGGGAAAGTGATGGAAGGTTGATGGACCTGAACAGAGGCTTCCTGCGTGTGTCCGGATATACCCGAGCGGAAGCTTTGTCCGACGCGTCGTCGTCCATTGATCTGTGGATCGATCCCGATGACTACCGGCAAACGGTGACGCTCCTGCGCAAACATGGTCGCGTGGACAACCGTCGAGCCAAGTTCCGACGAAAGGACGGCTCGGCTTTTACGGGCTTGATGTCCGCCGTCCGGGTGGTCCTCCTCGGGGAACCATGCGTGTTGTCGATTACCCGAAATATCTAAGAGATCAATGAGGTGGGTGCCGAGGGACGGCAGACGGCGACGACCTGAACCCACCGCTCCGCAGATCCGGAGGTCGGCCGCTCCCGAAACAAAGAGACCGAGTCAACGAGACGTTAACGGTCACCGGCATTTCGGATGAAGCCGACTCATGATGGGCTCCGCGAAGGCCGTGCGTATCAATTGCGGCCGAACAAACCGCTTCGCTTCCCAGCCGGTTCACTCCCTCTTCCGGTCCCTCACCTTGCCGGCGCTGCGCCGCAACACCGTTTGTACTTCTTGCCCGAGCCGCACGGACAGGTAGTGTTTCTTTTCGGCCCGGCAGGGACGGGTCTCTCGCCGCCCTTGACCTTCCAGCGCGACCGAAGGTTCCTGACAAGGAGGTACCCGGTCAATCCCATCATGGTAAGCCAGACGAGAACCAGTCCCACACTCTCTCTTGTATCGAACATGCCCGATTGCAGACACCACGCGATGGCCCCGGTCCAAAGGGCCATCAGCAGCAGTTCGTAATACGGGCTTCCAATCTTCTTCATTGATACTCCGGTTTCCGTGGATTGAATTTGTCGGCCGCGGACAATCCCGACCGATCGATATTATGTTTTATGTGAAAAGCCGCCTCACCTTGCATTCCGGACCAAGTCCATGGTCCGCCTGAGCCAGTCGTTGACTATCTTCTCGATCCCGGTTCCTTTCTTGGCTGCTATGTCCT
>JAZDOF010000969.1:0-4804 GCA_043799015.1 Pseudomonadota bacterium
CATGGTCCGGGTATGGTAATGGGCATACCTGCGACCCGTCGTAAGGAGATACGGGTATTCCTCATCCGGAAGCTCTTCCGGCGGCCGAAAATCTATCGAATGAAAGAGCCCGCGGCCCCTCGTGAACCTTCCCTGATGCAGAAACGATGTCCCCGGGTGATCCGGCGACGGACACGGCCACTGAATACCGCCGGCTTCGAGGCGCTGATGGCTCATCCCTGCGAATATGGGAGAAAGACCGGCCAATTCGTCGAAAACTTCCGCGGGCGATTCATAATTCATGGACAGTCCCAAGCGCGTCCCTAGTTCCGCAATGACCTTCCAATCAGGAACCGCTCCGTCGGGGGGATCCACCGCCTTTCGCACTCGCTGGAACTTGCGCTCCGTGTTGGAAAAAGTTCCCTCCTTTTCCGCCCAGCAGGCGCCGGGCAGAACCACGTGGGCCAGTTCCGCTGTCTCCGTAAGGAATATGTCTTGGACTATCAAGAAATGGGCTGATTTCAGGGCATGCATCACGTGATGGGTGTTGGGATCGCTCATCACCGAGTTTTCACCCAGGATGTACAAACATTTCAGGGTCCCGTCCGTGAGCTTGTCCATCATATCGGGGATGGTTAAGCCGACCTTATTCGACAGCTTCGCGTTCCATGCCTTTTCGAATTTCTCTCTTATCGTGTCGTCGGTGACCACCTGGTAACCGGGATACACATTGGGAAGTCCTCCCATGTCGCACGCGCCCTGCACGTTGTTTTGCCCGCGCATGGGATTAACGCCGGTTGACGGCCTGCCGATTTTGCCGGTCAGCATGGCCAGGTTGGCCAAGGACTTTACGTTGTCCACGCCGTGGGAATGTTCGGTGATGCCGAGAGTGTAGCAGATCGAGGACCGTTCCGCATTGGCGTACAAATCGGCCACACGGACTATGTCTTCGGGGGGAACCCCGCAAATCTCCGAAGCCTTTTCCGGAGTATATTTCTTCAGATGTTCCCGGAGCTCGGCAAAGCCTTCGGTGCGTTCGTCCACAAACTCCCGTGCATGCCAATTGTTGGCCAGAATCGCGTGCATGATCCCATTGATAAGGGCCACGTCCGTACCAAAGTTGAGCCTGATGTGCATATCAGCGAACAAGGACAGTTGAATCCGCCTCGGGTCCACGACGATCAGTTTGGCGCCCCTCAGCTTGGCCTTATACATCCAATGAGATATCAGCGGATGCGCCTCCGTGGTATTGGAACCCACCACGAGAAGGCAGTCGGTGTCCTCCAGTTCGGGGATCGAATTCGTCATCGCTCCGCTTCCGAATGCAGCGGCAAGACCTGCCACCGTCGGAGCGTGTCAGAGACGAGCGCAATGGTCGATGTTGTTTGTCCCGAAGCCGGCACGGCAAAGCTTCTGCAGCAGGTAATTGTCTTCGTTGGTGCAACGGGCCGAGGTAAAGAATCCCACGCTGTCCCCGCCGTACTGCTCCTTGATTTCCTTGAGGCGAGACGCCGTATAATCAAGGGCCTCATCCCACGAGGCTTCCTCCAGTTTCCCGTTCTTCCGGATCAGCGGGGTGGTCAAGCGCTCGGGACTGTGGACGAATTCATGGGCGTTCCACCCTTTGATGCACAGTTTGCCCTGATTCATGGGTGCGGTTTTGACGGGTAATGTTCCTATCAGGCGACCGTCCATCACTTCAAGAAGCATCTGGCAGCCGCATCCGCAATAAGGACAGGTGGTCTGCACAAATCGATAGTCCATTAACGTTCTCCAACGACGACTTTGTATCCTACGGATAAGATCGGCCCGGCGTCTGCATTGCCGGCCCGAGACATCGCGTTCGCCTCGACGGGGAGGCACACGACCGGCTGCCGAGCCGCCCGATCTCCGGTCCGGGGCAACGTACACGGCAGGAAGTTGGTTCGGTTATGTCTACGCGGACATAACTTATGGCACACCTTTAATAGTGTGTCAATATGGGACTTCGGGACCTCGGAGCACGTACGTACTAAGAGGCCGCAGCAGCGGCCGAAGTGCCCCCATGTGCTGCCGGCCGGCCAGGCATCGGCGGTTCGATGAATGAGGGGAAAATTTGTTCCTAAAGCAGGCTATTGAATTCTTCCACCGTGATGCCCAGCAGCCGAATGAGGGCTCTCAGCGTTCCTTTGGCAACCTCCGCGTGGTCCGGTATCACCAACCGCTTATGTGGAAGGTCCAGTTGTCGAAGCACAATGTGGCTTCCTCTTTGGTGGTCCTTTGCATAGCCGAGTTTTGTCAAAGCCTTTACCACATCGCGGCCGGAGGGTCGAGGTAATCGAGTCAAAGGGCTACCTCTATAAATTCTTCGACGATGCGTTCGGGAACCTGTTCGTCATGCGCCGCAAGGCTCTCAAGATAGGCGGTTACGGCTTCCTTCGCGTTTTCAAGGGCTTCCCGGTGAGTGCGGCCTTGGGAAATGCATCCCGGAAGGGCAGGTACTTCCGCCGTGAAGACGCCGTCCTCATCCTGTTCAATCAATACTCGGTATTTCATGTTCAGCCTCGTCCGTACGCAATATTGGGGTAACACGGTCGCTGCTTCTTTCGTCCCCTAAAGAATGCACCCTATTTCCTCGGATAACGGGGTGTTATTGTCTCATGATGCCGGCCGAACCCTTCGGTGTCAACCGCTGTAGTCCTCCCGCAAACTGAGGGACAAGCGTCCCCTCTCCGTTGATGGGAAGGGACGTCTCGACGCACTCCGTGTCGGTTCACTCATCCTCGCGGAATATCTTCCTAAACTTACCGTTGGCGTAGCGATTACACGTTCGATGGAGTTCAGCATACTTCTTGAGCAATTCCTCAGCTTCAGCAGTAAGTTTGGAACCTCCGGCAGACCTCTCGACCAGTCTGAACCCGCATTGAGCTTCCGCGTCCTTGAGCCTTGCCCAGACTCGCCTGAAAGGCTGACCGATCTTGGTCGCGGCTTTACTGATCGAACCGGTCTCCCTTACGGCTTTGAGGATCTGGAATCGTCCTTCACCGATTACGGTCATGCCGACTTCGTTTTCAAGCCACACTTTTGACTTTACCTTTAGGTTCATGATCGGCCGTCCGTGCTTCTTCCCGGGGAAGGCCCCTTGGAGGAGGGCGAAGCCCCATGCCGCCGGGGTCCGCAAAAAGAGGGTAATCGTTCACCACGACCTGTAAAGAATTAACTGCTAGGACACAAAGTCACAAAGAAATCAAAGGCTAATATCCTTAGAACCTATGCCGGCCAAGCGTCCGCTTTTACTGACTGGCGCACACCACCACCAAGTCAACATATATTTGCGAATCATTTCAGGTGCTTCTTCGTGTATTGGCGCCTTTGTGGTTTGATTTTCCGAGTTCCGCGAGCGGTCGCGGTGAACGCCGACAAAAAAGGAAAGGGGTGGGGCGGCCGCCCCGCAGGCTCATTGAAACGGGGACGGCCGCATTCTTGGTAGCGACGTCGGGCTATTTGCCCGCGGCGTATTGGTAGTACTTCTTCGGGTCATCCTTGACGACGTAAATGACCCTCACATCGTCCACATTCAATGCCTGGGCCTGGGGACTGGTTTTCTTGAGCTCCTGGGCCCTTGCCTTGGCCATGGCGGTAATCTTGTCGCGTTCCCCGAAAACCAGGGCCCCGGTGGGACAGGATTTCACGCAGGCCGGGATCTGATTGTTGGAGAGCCGATCAAAACACATGGTGCATTTGAAAAGGGTCTTGGACTTGGGGTCCTGACGAGGAATGTTGAATGGGCACCCGTCGAGAGTAGCCTTGAAGTCCAGGTCCTTGGTTTTGGGAGTGAAAAGGACCGCTCCGGTCTTTTCGTCCTGGATGATTTCTTCTTTTTCCGCCGCGGCCATGCAACCCGGAGAAAGGCAATGGCGGCACTGATCCGAGAAGAAGTGCCAATACACCTTGCCGTTGCCGTTCACTCCGTCGGCGAACCTGACCAGCTTCCAGGTTTCCGCGGACAGATCTTTAGGGTTCTGGTAACTGCCCCAGTTCTTGGTCTCCGTTGCGGGCAACTGATTCCATTGCTTGCACGCCGACTGACAACCCCTGCACGCGGTACACTTGGAGGTGTCAACGAGTATCGAGTATCCATTTGACATAGCTCACACCTCCTTAAACTTTCTTGACGTTGACCATGAAGCCCTTGTATTCGGGACACATGGTGTTGGCATCTCCAACCCCCGGGGTGAGGAGATTGGTGGAGCTGTTCTTGTTCGACTTGGGCATAAGCCATCCGAAAGCAAAGGGCAGCGCCACCTGATGCAGCACTTGGCCCGCCACCTTAAACGGCCTCAAGCGAGGCGTCACCATGGCGACGCATTCCACTTCGCCCCTGATGGAGGCAACCTTCACCCGGTCTCCGTTCTTTATCCCGATCTCTCCGGCCAGTTGGGGACTCATCTCCACGAAAAGCTCGGGCTGAGCTTCCAGGAGCCAGGGCTGCCAACGGGTCATGGCACCGGAGCACCAATGCTCGGTTATGGTGTTGGTGCTGCAAACATAGGGGAAATTCGGGTCCGCGGATGCGACTTTGTCCATGTCGCTCTTGAAGATCTTGAACGCGGGGTTTGAGACCTGTGCGGACATAAGGTTCTTATTGAACGGGTTCTCGTACGGCTCATAGTGTTCCGGGAAGGGACCGTCAACCATGCCCGGCCCAAAGAGAAACGCTCGACCGTCCGGCTTCATAATGAAGGGTAGTTTGCCTTTTGCCGTATCGGACATGGGCGGCCACGGGCCATCCGGAACATCCCCGACCCATTTCGTGCCGTCCCATTTGAGAAGGGCCCGTTTCGGG
>JAZDOF010000973.1:0-2292 GCA_043799015.1 Pseudomonadota bacterium
CGGGCCGCGGAGGATTTCAAGAAAGGGACGGCCCTATCGCCGCACTACCCGCACGGCTTCGTGTTATGGGGGCTGGCACATGAGAAAGACGGCAATCCGGAAAAAGCCAGGGCCGCCTTTCTTACCGCTGTAGACACCGAACCCTCAGATCCCGTTACACATTACAACCTGGCGCGTTTCCTGGAATCGGGCGGTGAACTCAACCACGCCCGGCTGGAATACCATCGGGCCGCCGCACTCAAGCCGCGTGGCGAAACGCTCGATCTCGTACGGCAAGGCTTGTATCGGCTGGGTGAACCGGTCACCCCCGATGAAAAGACCGTCCCGTCCGGAGGAGGGAACCGGAGAAAACGCAAGCCGAGGGCCGAAGCAGTGACGGAAGGGTCCGGCGCGCCGCCATCCGCCTATGTGCCCCCGTTCCGCGTCCCCACCGAGGAGCCGGTCCCTTGGACCGCGTCTTCAGGTTGGAAAGGGTTGTGGTGATCGCTTCCGGGTAATCGTTCAGCGCGAAGGAACAAGAACTAACCACAAAGACACGAAGGCACAAAGAAGCCAAAGGTCAATAATTCCAACGAACCTTCCGGAGAACTCAGCCTCTTGATTGGAGGTCGGACGCCAATTGAGCCACAACAGGCGTTCATGTGCTATTTGAACTCTTTCTTCGTGTCTTGGTGCCTTAGTGGTTTGTTTTTTTTGGAGTCGTTCCCGGTGAACGGTTACGCTTCCGGAACATCAATCCGTTTCCTCTTCCGGTTTCGGTGCGTGGCGCATCAGGGATTCCTCGGTGATTTTGTCCAGTATCCCGTTGATAAAGGTGGGGGAATTATCGGTCCCGTACTTCTTCCCCAAGTCGATGGCTTCGTTCAAGGTAACCGCACGAGGTATCTCGGGGAACCGGGCCATTTCGGCAATTGCCAAACGGATGATGTTCCTATCTACCAGGTTCATGCGTGAAACCTTCCAGTGGTGCGACAGATCGCCTATGGTCTCGTCGATGCGCGAAAGATTCTCAGAAACCTCGTCTATGAGCTCCCGAGCAAATTCCTTCACCACGCGCTCCATTTTGACGTCGCTGTCTTCGTCGGAATCAAAATTTCGCTCAAACAGGGTAAACAATTCCTCGGGGTCTTTCTTCTGCACATCAGCAGCATAAAGAACCTGAAGTACGAATTCGCGTGTTTTTCGTCTGGACGGCATTGGCTCACTAGTAATGAAAGTCTGTTACGTCCTCAATGAATGGGCCGCTCTCTCCGGGCGGTCCCGCTGCCGCCGGCCCTCCATCGGCATCCCGTGGCCCGGGCCCTTCGGCGGTTGAACCTCGCCTTCACAGCGACGGCAGGCTCAAGAGGGCTTCTGCTCGAAAATACCCCGGCAGGGTCGTACGTCCTGGCGATCAGGGGAGCGACGAAGCAGTCTTATTCGAAATAACCCGGGCACCGTCATCCCCGCGAAAGTGCGGATCCATCTTTGATTCTAAACTGCACGGGCTCCCTACTTACGCAGGGATGACGCTCGACGGGCTTATCGCTTGACCCTAACCACCGGTTTTTTCTGTTCTTCGGGTGTGACCGCTCCCGGTCGAGTCCCTTTACGGGGAGACGTTCAAGGTCGCGGTAAACCCCACGAACGAAGCCTACAACTGTTTCATAACATTTGCCATTTCAATCACGGCCATGGCCGCTTCGGCACCTTTGTTGCCCGCCTTGGACCCTGCTCTCTCGATGGCTTGTTCGAGAGTGTCGGTGGTAAGTACTCCGAAGCTCACCGGTATCTTGGAGTCGATCGAACAGTGGGCCACGCCCTTGGCCACCTCGGCCGCGATATAATCAAAATGAGGGGTAGATCCTCTGATAACGGCTCCAACGGCTATTACCGCGTTGTATCTTCCGGATCTCACGACAGCAGCGACCGCCTGGGGTATTTCGAATGCACCGGGCACCCTAACTATCGTGATTTGGTTTTCGTCGGCCCCGTGTCTGACCAACGCGTCCACGGCGCCGCCTATGAGTCTCGCCACGATGAAATCATTGAACCGGCTTGCCACAATTGCGGTTTTCAAGCCGCCGGCATCAAATTTTCCTTCAATTGTTAAGGCCATACAACCTCCGCTGACTGCATGTATCGGTTGCCGAAAGTCGATTCCGACGCACCCACTGGGCTTGGAGAGGAACTACGGGTGAAGGACGTATGAACAGGACAAAAATTTCGTCACTTGTCATAGCCGCTCTCCATGGGATCCTAAGAACAAGTGTTTCTTAAGTCCATGATATGGCCCATTTTTTCCTTCTTAGT
>JAZDOF010001009.1:0-3333 GCA_043799015.1 Pseudomonadota bacterium
GGATGAAGATGCCCCTAGTTGGGGTCAAAGACCGAAGCCTTCGAACGTCGTCTCCGGGGAAGCGAGGAAACGATACTCGATGACTCGGTATTTTTCTTTCCCGGTGCTTGACCGTTCACGCAAACCGTCCAATAATGACCCGACAGCGCGGGGAATCGAAATCGACCAATTGATACCGGTGCAAGGATTCGTACCAGTTTCACCGCAAGGATCCCGACATGGAAAGCCGGCAAATAGCGGGTTACCGTATTGATGACTTGTTGTACGAAAGCGGCACATCGGTGGTTTATCGGGCCTGCCGTTGGGATACGGGTCAAAGGGTAATACTCAAGACCGTCTCGGAAGGAAGACGGCGGATCAACGCCATTGATGCTCTTCATCACGAGTACGATGTTCTCAAGCGATTGCCCGTCGAAGGCGTCATTGCCGTGTACGACATGGAAGAACACGACGGCAGGCCCGTATTGGTTCTTGAAGATTTCGGCGGCCTTTCTCTGAAGACATACGGCGGGCCGGCGCCGTGGGACCTTGTGCAGGCGCTGCATGTCGCAGCGAGTATTGCCGGCATCATTGGACGGGTTCACGCCAAGAACATAATCCATAAGGATATCAATCCCGGCAATGTGGTCCTAAACCGTGAGACCGCGGCAGTCAAAATCATCGATTTCGACATGGCCGGCGTGTTCGCGCGCGAGGAGACCGTTCCCGCTGATCTCTACAAGATCCAAGGTACTTTACCCTATATGTCCCCCGAACAGACCGGTCGTACCAGTCATCAGCTCGACTACCGCACGGATTACTATTCGCTGGGAGTAACGCTATACGAGCTGCTTTGCGGGAAACTCCCGTTCGAGACCACCGATCCGTTGAGGCTCCTTCACGCGCATCTTGCGCTCAAGCCCATACCACCGCGGGACGTGGCCGGGCCGGATGTACCCGCGACCGTATCCGAAATAGTAATGAAACTCATGGCAAAGCATCCTCAGGAAAGGTACCAGAGCGCCGCGGGTATCCTTGCCGATTTGGAGGAGTGCATCAAGCAACTGGAGGCTACGGGCCGGGTTGAGACGTTCCCCGTGGGGACCCGAGATGTGTCCGAGCGATTCGGATTGGCGGATAAGCTCTATGGCCGCGACGACGAATATGCCGCCCTGCTTGCCGCGTTCAAGCGCGCTTCACATGGCGCAAAGGAATTGGCCGTCATATCGGGTGAGCCCGGTGTTGGGAAGACAAGGCTTGCGAAGGAGCTAAGGGAGCCCTGTTGTCAAGAGGGAGGACGCTTCGTTTCGGGCAAATTTGAGCAATTCCACAAAAATGTCCCGTGTTCGGCCTTGATGGGCGCTTTGCGTGAGCTGGTACGCCAAGTCTTGGCGCAGTCGGAAGAGGAATTCCGACATTGTAGCGAAAATCTGGCGCAAACCCTTTATCCGAACGCTCAACTGCTGTTGGAGCTGATTCCCGAGTTGGAGTTCATCGTGGGGCCCCAACCGACGCTGCCGGCCTGTGGTCCCGTGGAACGGCGGAATCGCTTGGGATACGCGTTGACTCGTCTCGTGGGGGCCCTGGCAACCGCGCAAAATCCCCTCGTTTTGTTCATCGACGACCTTCAGTGGGCTGATGAACCGGCACTTGATTTGCTCCAAATCATCCTTTCAGATCCGGACATTAATTACGTACTCGTGGTGGCCGCGTACAGAGATACGGACGCGCCGGCATGCGCGGCACTCGACGATCTTCTGAAAAAGCTTGAGCCCACAGGAACGGGGATTACGCTTGTTCGGTTGGGCAGGCTTGGATTTGACGCCGTGGTGGACCTGCTGCGCGATTCGACTCTCTGCACGGCCTTGTCCCCTTCCGAACCGGCCCGGGCCCTCTTGAGAAAAACGGATGGCAACCCTTTCCACCTGCGGCGATTCCTTGAGGCCCTTTACGAGGATGGCGCCATAGAGCTCAACAGTGTGAAAGGGGTATGGGAATGGAATCTCGAAACCTTGGAGAGAGAAGAAATCACCGCTAATGTTGCGGAATTCGTTGCCGCCAAGTTGAGGTTGTTGGATCCGGACACCTTGGAGTTGGTTCAGCATGCCGCTTGCCTGGGCTTCCGGTTTGATTTGCGGGTCATTGGGTTGGTGGTCGATCAAACTGAAGATCGAATGCTCAAGTCGCTGGGTGAGGCGGTGAACGAAGGATTGCTGGTGCCCACGTCGGAGATTGGAGAATCGTCGGTAGGTACGTCCGACCGTGTCGAGGGACTCAAGACCACCGTAATCAAGTTCTCCCACGACCGTATCCAGCAGGCGGCCTTGGAGCTTATTCCCTCATCGGAGCGGGGCGCGATGCACCGGCACATAGGGACGCGCTTGCTGGAAAAGACTTCCGCGGCCGAATTACCTATGAAGATCTTCGACATAGTGCATCAACTCAACAAGGCCGTCCCACAACCGGAAACCGAGGAAGTCCGGGTAAGACAGGCCGAACTGAATCTTATCGCGGGTAGGCGATCAATGGATTCCTCGGCCTACGAAGCGGCACACCACTATTTGTCCGCGGGCATCCGATTGTTGGACGAACAGGCATGGGGTTCCAATTACAATTTAGCCTTGGCATTGCATTCCGAGGGTGCGCGGGCCGCTTGCCTAATCGCTGACTATGAAACTACCGATCGATTGGCGGATATGGTGATTAGGCGGGGAATGACGGTGCTGGATAAAGTCCCCGTATACGAAACCCTCGTCCATGGGCTGATTGTACGCAACAAGTTGTTGGAAGCAGCGAACTTGTGTATGACGGTGGTCCGAGATCTAGGCATAAAGATCGCTCCGAACCCTTCCAAAGCGCGCGTGATACTGGGACTCATGAGGACTAAGGCCCTGCTTCGCTACAAGGGCATTTCCAACCTCGCCGGTCTTCCAACCGCGACGGACCCGAACATGCTGGCTGCAATGCGTTTGCTGTCCACAGCCGGTCCCGCTGCATACATGGCCGCTCCCACACTTATCCCTTTGATGATCTTCAAGGTCATCGAATTGTCCTTGAGGCATGGCAATGCACCTGTTTCTCCCCAAGCCTATGCCTCATTCGGAATGATCGAATGCGGCGTCACGGGAAACCTGGAAGCGGGATACGGCATCGGCCTGTCCGCTATGAAAACCGCGGAACGGACCGATACGGCCGAACTAGGGAGTCGAGCGTCCTTTATTTTCAACTACTGCGTCAGGCATTGGAAAGAGCACCTAAGTAATTCGTCGGAGCCCCTTTGGAATGCCTATTCCGTTTGTCTTTCCTACGGCGATGTGGAATATGCAGCGCGCGCAGGATGCGGTCATTTCACCC
>JAZDOF010001010.1:0-6763 GCA_043799015.1 Pseudomonadota bacterium
CGCTGCGACAAGGAATCCGTGGTGACGTCGGTATCGGACAACGGAACGGGCATCGCACCGCAGTATCAGACCAAGATATTCGAGCGTTTTTTCAGATCTCCCGATGCTTCGAGCACAAGGGGAGGAACCGGGCTCGGACTCTTCATTGCAAAAAGAATTATCGAGAGTCATGAAGGGCGGATATGGGTGGAATCAGAGGAAGGCAAGGGCGCTGCCTTCTTTTTTGAGTTGCCGAAAGCTGCAATGGGTCAAAGCGGCGATTATGAAATCTAGCCAACCGCCGGGACGGGCCGGTCACCACCTACCATGAAAGCTGTCGCCCGGCAGACTTCCGGGTTAAAGGCCGGGCAGAGCATTGGAACGAGAAGATAGTAGACTTTTAAGGTAAAGCCTTCCGCCTTTAGGGTTCGAAAACCGTATGCCGGGAAGCCTGCGCCACACAGGCATGCAAAACTCCCCCGACTGACTTAATGCCGATCTGTATAGGCATTTTCGATTTGACATATGGGAGGTTCGCTGGTATTCGTTTTCTTAGTGTTTCATAGTCCCGTAATGAGGAGAACATTCATGTTCCGGTTTTTCGGCTTCACCTGACGCAGCCTGAAACAAGCTGCCCGTGTTTGGTTAGCTCAGAGCTAGGCCGAAAGACCCCTCCCTTTCCGACTCATACCTCATCGCAAGCCGAGGACTTCTTTCAGCCCGGCTCATAATCCTTTTTGAAGCTGTTTAGCGGCAATGCTGCCGGGGGCTCCGGTTCTGCCGACCGGAGGACCCGTCTCATGGACCGGGAGAAGATTCCATTCCCCGCCGGCACGGATTAGATCCGGTATGGTCACCGACAAAACCTTCACCATAATCCGCCATCGGTTCCGTGAATCCCGTTGTGTTTGCACGGGAAACACTCCTCTGTATGTCTACGCCGGCTTCACTTGAAGATGCTCTAAAGATGCCGCCCGTGGCTGGTGAGCACAGATTGGGGCCGGCGCCCCGCGTTTCTTGATCACTGCAACAGACACACGAGACGTCTGCACTGCTCAATAGGGCCGACCGTTTTCCCACAACGAAGGATGACGAGACGCCTTGTTTATCCGTGCCCACGGGGGCGCAACTTCAATACTCCCGCGGTCCGCGGGATCTCAACCCATGGCCGTGAGGCCTGCCGAGAGGTGAAAAAATGGAGACAAAGACAAAGATGGATACGATCCTTTCACGTCATCCCGGGCGGCGGGAATCGTTGCTGCCCATCCTGCAGGAGTTTCAGGGAAATCCCGGATACCTGACCACGGAGGCAATGGAGGCTGCCGCAAAACATTGCGGCATCCACCCGGTCGAGGTCTACGGCACTGCGACGTTCTATGCCCAGTTCAGGTTCAAACCTGCGGGGAAGAAGACGGTCTTGGTCTGTCAAGGTACTGCCTGCCACGTCATGGGCGGGGCTCAAGTACTCGAGGAAATCAAGAGCCGCCTCGGTATTCAGCCCGGCGACACGACGGACGACGGAATGTTCACGCTCGAGACGGTAGCCTGCATCGGCGCTTGCGCCCTGGCTCCGACCATGGTGGTCGACGGGGATACCCACGGAACGGTGAAGGCTCGGGATGTGGAGGAGGTTCTGAATGCAGCGCGACAAGGATAGCAGGCCCAAGAGAGACAATCATAGACTCCTGGTATGCCGCGGAACAGCTTGCGAATCGCAAAAGGCTTATCTCGTCTACTCCGTCCTACAAGAAGAATTGAACAAGGCAGGGCTTGGAGAAAACACGGAGGTGACCTTCACCGGGTGCCGCGGACTCTGCCAAATGGGTCCCACCGTCCTGGTGGAACCCGAGAGGACCTTTTACTGCAATGTCAAACCTGAAGACGCCCCGGAGATCGTGGATACGGACATCAAGAATGGGGGCATGGTCGAACGGCTGTTGTTCACCGATGCCAAAACAAAGGAGAAATCCGCAACCTACGAAGAAATCAAGTTCTTTGATTCGCAGTGCCGCGTGGTCCTGCGTAACTGCGGATTCATCAATCCCGAAAGCATCGAGGACTACCTCGCCGTCGGCGGGTATGAGGGCATTCGGAAGACCCTTACCCTGACTCCGAGGCAGGTGATCGAGGAAGTGAAACGGTCGGGCCTGAGAGGGCGCGGAGGCGGAGGATTTCCCACGGGGACAAAATGGCAGATCTGTGCCGATTCCCCCGGAGATCAAAAATACCTCATATGCAATGCAGATGAGGGAGATCCGGGAGCGTTCATGGATCGAGCCATTCTCGAGGGCGATCCCCACAGCGTTCTCGAAGGTATGCTCATCGCCGGCTATGCCATCGGAGCAAGCAAGGGATACATCTACGTCCGCGCGGAATATGCCCTTGCACATCAACGATCGTTGAAGGCCATCCGGCAAGCAACCGAGAAAGGTTTCTTGGGGACGGGCATATTCGGATCCGGGGTCGGCTTTGACGTTGAAATCAAACTGGGAGCCGGTGCGTTCGTATGCGGCGAAGAAACCGCTCTCATCGCGTCCATTGAAGGCAAACGGGGAATGCCTACTCCCCGGCCGCCCTTTCCCGCGGAAAAAGGATTGTTTGGAAAACCCACCAACATCAACAACGTTGAGACCCTTGCAAACATCCCGGGCATCCTGACCCAAGGCGGCGCAAAATTTGCCGAGACCGGAACGGAGAAGAGCAAGGGGACCAAGGTCTACGCATTGGCAGGGAAAATAGCGTGCAGCGGACTCGTGGAAGTCGCAATCGGCACTCCGCTGAGGACGATTGTGGAAGACATCGGCCGGGGAGTCCCCAAGAAGCGGAAGTTCAAAGCAGCCCAGACCGGCGGACCTTCCGGCGGCTGCATACCGGCCGAGCACTTCGACATTCCCATGGACTACGAAAACCTGGCCCAAATCGGTTCGATCATGGGGAGCGGCGGTCTCGTCATATTGGACGAAACCACCTGCATGGTGGATCTCGCCAAGTTCTTTCTGGGGTTCACCCAGAAGGAGTCCTGCGGAAAGTGTGTGCCCTGCCGCTTGGGAACAAAGAGAATGCTGGAAATCCTTACGGCGATTTCCAAGGGGGAATCGTCCCTCGAAGAACTCGATCAGCTCATAGCCTTGGCCGAGGATGTCAAAGCCGGGTCCCTGTGCGGCCTCGGTCAGACGTCGCCGAATCCGGTTCTTTCCACCATCCGCTATTTCAGAGACGAGTACGAAGCCCACATCCTGAAAAAGGAATGCCCGGCCCGGGTCTGTGTCGATCTGATCAAGTTCCAAGTTAACGAAGAAGCCTGCAAGAAATGCGGGCTATGCTTCAAAGCCTGTCCCCGTGGTGCAATCACATGGGAGAAGAAGCAGCCTGCATACATAGACGGGCACAAATGTGTCAAGTGCCGCGCCTGCATCGAGGCGTGCAGATTCAATGCAATCGACTGAAAATTAAGCCGAAACGGTACGGACATAACCGCAAGTCAATCGAACGGCTTTAAGAGAGAAAACGATGGAGAAACAACTCATTACCTTGACGGTAAACGGTAAGGATTTCAAGGGAAAACAAATCGTAGGAGAAAAAGGACAGACCATCCTTCAAGTCCTGCGGGCCAACAATATACGTATCCCCACACTATGCGACCACCCCAAGATGCCCCCTCACGGAGGGTGTCGACTGTGCATTGTCGAAGTGGAAAACATGAGAGGACTTCCCCCTTCCTGCACCACCCCTGCGGCCGACGGCATGGTCGTTCATACTCATACCGAGAGAGTGGAACGGGTCCGGAAGACCGTCCTGGAACTGCTCCTGGCATACGGCGATCACAATTGCCTGTTCTGTGAGGCCTCAGGTGACTGTGAGCTGCAGAAACTGGTTTACGAACACGGCATTCGACCCGTACCTTTCAAGACGAACCACACCCCTGCGGCCCGTGACGATACGAACCCCATGATCATAAGGGATCACGGTAAATGTGTGCTGTGCGGCCGTTGTGTACGGGCTTGTCTCACAATTCAAGGCAATGGCGTCCTGGACTTTGGAGGCCGTGGAGCGGATTCCATTATCACCACATTCAACAACACGTCTTTGAAAGATTCCAACTGCGTCTATTGCGGCCAATGCGTGCAAGCGTGTCCGGTTGGGGCTCTCACCGAGAAGAAGGCAGTGGGTATGGCCCAGGCATGGGAAACCAAGAAGGTCCGTACTACCTGTACCTACTGCGGCGTTGGGTGCCAGATGTGGCTTCACGTCAAAGACGGGCGCATCACCAAGGTGACCGGTGTCGACGGCGCCGCCCCGAACGACGGCCGGCTTTGTGTCAAAGGTCGTTTCGGCTATGATTTTGTATACTCCAAGGACAGATTGACGACCCCGTTGATAAGAGAGAACGGCGGATTTCGCGAAGCTTCCTGGGACGAGGCTCTTGACCTGGTAGTAAGTGAGTTCCGCGACATTATCGCCCGGCATGGGCCGGATGCCATAGCGGGCGTGAGTTGCGCCCGAAGCATCAATGAAGATTCGTACAATATGCAGAAACTGTTTCGCGCGGTAATCGGAACCAACAACATCGATCACTGTGCACGAACCTGTCACGCTCCTTCGGTTGCAGGCCTGAACATGTCCTTTGGCTCCGGAGCCATGACCAACTCCTTCGCGGACTTTGCCAAGGCCAAGATGATCCTCGCGATCGGAACGAACATGACCGAGGCTCATCCGGTTGCCGGCACATTCATAAAGAATGCCGTCAAGAACGGAGCGGAACTCTACGTTGTCGATCCTCGGCGCATCGAGCTGGCCGACATTGCGGACCTGCATCTGCAAATAAAGGTAGGAAGCGACATCGCCCTTATCAACGGGCTCATGCACGTCCTCATCACCGAAGACCTCTACGACAAGGATTATGTGGCACGATGCTGCACCGGCTTTGAGGAATTGAAAAGCAAAGTCATGGAGTATCCGCCGGAGCGGGCGGCCGAGATCACCGGCATTGCGGCGGACACGATCGGGGACACCGCGCGTCGCCTGGCTTCGGTGAAACCGGCAATGCTGATCTATTGTCTCGGGATTACCGAACATACCTGCGGCGTAAATAACGTGGTGACTTGTGCCAACCTTCAAATGCTCCTGGGCAACGTAGGATTCGAATGCGCCGGAGTGAATCCAATAAGGGGACAAAACAACGTGCAGGGTGCCTGCGACATGGGAGCTCTTCCCAACGTCTATCCGGGCTATCAGCGAGTGGACGACTCGCAAGCCCGGGCGAAATTCAGAGCCGCCTGGGGAGTGGAACGGCTGTCCGAAAAGCCCGGACTGATGTTGCCGTCCATGCTGGAAGGCCTGCTCGACGGTAAGATCAAGGGCTTCTATGTCTTTGGTGAAAACCTGGCCAACACGGAACCGGACATTAAACACGTGGAGCGGTGCCTCGCTGCGGCCGAGTTCCTCGTGTGCCAGGACAACTTCCCCAACGAAACGACCCGCTTCGCTCATGTGGTTCTCCCTGCCGCGGCCTGGGGCGAAAAGGACGGCACGTATGCAAACAGCGAACGAAGGGTCAGCCGATTGCGGAAGGTCAGCGAGCCCCCGGGAACTTCCAAACAGGACTGGGACATCTTCAGGGAGATTGCCCGGCGCATGGGACATGAATGGTCGTCCAACAGTGCTCAGGAACTATGGGACAACGAAATCTCCGTGCTTGCTCCTCAGCTGGCGGGCATCAAATACTCGCGCATCGAGGGGGACGGACTCCAATGGCCCGTTCCGGACGAAACCCATGAAGGCACCTGCGTTATGCATAAGGACGGGTGCTTCACCTGCGGTCTGGGGCGGTTTATTCCCGTTGACTGGACTCCGCCTGCCGAGGTCCCGGACAAGGAGTATCCCTTTGTTTTGACGACGGGCCGACGTCTTTATCATTACCACACGCGCACTCAGACGGGCCGAGCCGCGGGATTGAACGATCTGCTCGGCGAGGAGACAGCGGACATATCTCCAGTGGACGCAAGCAGACTGAACATAGCGCACGGCGAGATGGTCCGTGTTGCATCACGGCGGGGCGAGGTGACCCTCAGAGCGAAGGTGACGGATCGCGTGCCCCCCGGCATGGTGTGGATGGCCTTCCATTTCCGGGAGACCTGTGCGAACTGGTTGACGAACCCGGCGTTCGATCCCATCAGCGAGACCGCGGAGTATAAGGCCTGTGCCGCACTAGTCGAGAAGCTCTAAACCCGGGAACAACGTCTCTCGTCTTGTCCGGAATTCGGGAGTTCCCGTCGTTCCCGGGAACATCCCCCCCCAATCTCCCTTAGCCAAACAGAGGGAGTTTGGGGGCATAGGCCAACATTAGTCGTGTGTCCATCCCGGTTCAAAGTCGCTCTTGACGTCCCGAAGGGACTCGTCCCGCGTCTCGCGGGATTAGCCGGGCCTTTCAAGGCCCGGCACCGGACGGCCAATATCGATGACTTCCTAATCTCCCCCGAATCGGGCTCCCAACAGGGAGTCCGGACACCTGCCACGTAAAACTTGACCGCGGATTCTCGTCCATTTATCTTGATACGTACAAAGAACACGGGGATTGCCGGATACCAACAGCACGGAAGAGCCGGGTACGAGCGCCGTGATGCACAAACCGGATCCAAGGATGAAAGCCCCCGCAACCGGCGGCGCAGCAGAGGCTCACCGGGGTAAGTGCGGTTAGAGCTTGATGCACTTCGTGACAAGGCTCGGGGAGATCATGGACGACAAAGACAAGAACACCGAAACACTGCCGGATCGATTTACAACA
>JAZDOF010001019.1:0-7196 GCA_043799015.1 Pseudomonadota bacterium
GCAACGCGTCGTCCAGGTGTCGATGGGTCCTGTCGAGTAACTGCTCCTCAACGGCAACATCGTACAGCTCGCGTGCCACCCAAGATCCTTTTAGCGTCAAAACGGCCAACTCTCTGGGATTAAGCCCTTTCGCCTCATTGAGCATGGCGAACGCGAGCCATGCGCCGGCCCGCAATTCTCCATCCGCGCGATCCTCGAATATGCTTATATACTTGCGCGAACGAGCCAAGTCGATAAGATGTCCGGGTATTCTTCCATGGAAATCGTCTGGAAGGGACGCGAAGAAGCAGTTCGGACAAACCGCCAAGTCCGATGATATGTTGGTCTCTCTGGGGACCACCCGGTAATCGAGACCGTAACCAAAAACCTGAGCGTGTGACGCATCGTTCTTGACCGCATGGGAAAAGTGAGTCGAACACAGTGGGCAGGCAAGAACTACTGATGAACTCTTCACGCAATCCTCCTTAAAAACGTTGCACAAGTAATGAACCTCCCCTGAGAACCCGTGATGGTATAGCATATCATATGTGTTAGGCCATTTCCACGATTTTATTAATCCGAAATATTTCACACTATTGTTAAGGCATTGATATGAATCAAATAATATCTCAGGGTCTCCCGGAATGCGAGCCGAGCATCGACTACCGAGGAGATCTGAATCCGGCCCAGCACGAGGCTGCGACCGCAGATCAAGGGCCTGTCCTGGTAATCGCGGGGGCAGGCTCCGGCAAGACCAGAACCATAGTATATCGCGTAGCTTGGCTGGTGGAAAAGGGCCTCGATCCGCATTCCGTGCTCTTGCTCACCTTTACTCGAAAATCGTCGGAGGAGATGCTGAGCCGGGCGACAAGGCTGCTGGACTCCAGAATCGCCCGCGTTTCCGGCGGGACGTTCCATTCGGTAGGCAACCTCATTCTCAGGAAACACGCGTCATTACTGGGATACACCCCTCATTTCTCCATAATGGACCAGGGCGACGCGGTTGCGGCCGTTGATCACGCCAAACAACAGGTGGGCCTGCCGCCTCCGGACACCAAGGGATTCCCTCGTTCACGGACTATTTCCGAGATTTTCGGCTACGCGTCGGGACGAGAGATCAGTATCGAACAGGCCCTTCGGGCCAGGTACCCCCACATGCTCACGTTCGCCGATTCCGTAGCTCGAATAAGGGAGGTCTACGAGAAGCACAAGGTCGCCAATAACCTAATGGATTACGACGACCTCCTGGCCAATACCATACGTCTCCTTGAGGAACATGATCGCGTGCGCGCGGAAATATCGAACCGTTGGCAATACATACTGGTGGACGAGTATCAGGACACGAACCGCAAGCAGGCCGCCATGCTGAAACTTTTGGCTTCCGAGCACGACAACGTGATGGTCGTAGGGGATGATGCACAGAGCATATATTCGTTTCGCGGCGCTGATTTCAGGAATATCATGGAATTCCCGGAGCTTTTTCCGGGCGCGAGAATCATCAAATTGGAGGAGAACTATCGCAGTACAACCGAGATACTGAACGTTACCAACAGCATCATCCTGGAATCCGGCGGAGGCTATGCCAAGAGACTCTTCACCCAAAACGCGTCCGGTCCGCTGCCGCTCTTGGTAAGGCCTCAATCGGAACGCGACCAAAGCTCCTTCGTGGTGGACTGCATTGACGAACTCAAGGGCTTAGGGGTTCCGGCCGGAGAAATAGCCGTGCTCTTTCGCGCCGGGTATCATTCCTTTGATCTGGAAAGCGAATTGACGCGCAACGGCATCCATTTTGCCAAGTACGGCGGGCTCAAGTTCCTGGAGAGTACCCACATAAAGGACGTTCTGGCCCATCTAAGGGTTGTGGACAATCCCCAAGATCGTTTGAGTTGGGCTCGCCTGTTGAGACTCATGCCGGGCATAGGCTTGAAGACTGCCGAGAAGCTTGCCGTTACCCTCGTTGAGAAGGGGGTGCCGCAAGACGCGGCGCAATTGGCCGGCCGCGGCCGGAAGTTTTTCAGCCCGCTTCAGGCGCTGCTCGATCTGTACGCGAAGCTGAAATCACCGGACTTGTCGGTAACCGATCAGACCGCGCTGATCAACGACCACTATTTCCCGTTCCTGATGGAAAATTACGACAACTACCCCAAGAGAATAAGGGAATTGGAGCGGCTGGCGGATTTGACCGTAACGTATAAATCGGTAACTCAATTTCTCAACGACATGGCGTTGGAACCTCCGGCCCAGGAGGGCGTGGAGTCGGAGTCGAGTCCGGGCAAATTAGTTCTCAGCACCATTCATTCGGCGAAGGGGTTGGAGTGGCATTCGGTCATAATCCTTTGGGCCTGTGAAGGGAAGTTGCCCGCCGTGATGCCCGGCAAGCCCGCGGATGAAATCGAAGAGGAGCGAAGACTGCTCTATGTGGCGACGACAAGGGCCAAGCACAATCTCGTAATATGCGCACCCCTCACCATGTTCGATCGGCAGTTGGGCGTGGTTTCGACCCGATTATCGCGATTTTTCGAGACGGTCCCGCGGGAGTACTTGCGGACCTATGACGTCCGATAGTGGGCTTCGGAATTGCCTACCCGGCAATCTTACCGATTCCGAAAAAGCCTCGGTTTCACATCATCGACCGCAATGTCCCGACCACTTTCTCAAGGGCCGCAACGTTGTGCCCCGGGAGGAACGCATCCACGTAGGGTAGGGCGGCCTTCATTCCCCGGCAGGTGGGCTCGTACGAGTCTCCTCCCGAAAGGGGGTTGATCCAAATGACTCGGTACACTTTTCTTTGAATCGTGTTCATCATGCGTTCCAGGAGTGGGATGTCCCCGCGGTCCCATCCGTCGGAGTGGATCAGGACCACGGTGGAAGGACGCAGCATGGCGGAACCATGGGTCTTGTACAGCTCGTGCAAGCAGGACCCTATACGGGTTCCCCCGGACCAATCCGTGACGTGGCGGCCGATTTCTTCCACGGCACGCGTGAAAGGGAGTTCCGTCAGGAATCCGGTCACCCTGCTCAACCTCGTGGCAAAGACGAACGTTTCCACGCGTGTGCGTGCTTTTTGCAGCTCCTTGATGAATCGCATCATGAACTTCAAGTAGGGGTTCATGGACCCGCTGACGTCGCAGAGGAAAATGAGTCTTCTTATGCGGGGCTTGGGTCTACGCCTCGGGAGTTCGCAGACGTCGCCCCCGTATTTGAGGTTGGTCCTGAACAGCCTTCGGAAATTAACCCCCGGACCGGTGGACGACGCGTGGGGTCTGATTCCGACCCTGGTCAACAAGGGCTGGAGGATCTGCCGGATAAGGGCCGCGATGTGGTGATCATCCGACAGGGACAGGTTCCTGAAGTCCATTTCCCTGAACGCCTCACGGGGTGAATAGACAACCTGGGGCGCGGCCTCCAAAGGTTCCTTTTCCAGGCAGTCCGAAGGCTCCACCTCGACCAGGAAGTCGGCTCCGTCATCGGCGGCATCGTTTCCATCAGGGTCGGTATCGCACATGCCGATCGGAATTTGAGTCGGACCGTCAAATGCCGAGGCAAGTCCGCCCCAGAATTCCTCGAACAGCCTATCAAAACCGGCCGATTCCTCTATGCGGCGAAGTAGATTGGCCTTCAGCGCGGTTCGGAACACGTGCGGATCCTCGACCCCTACCACGGAAACGCTTCGCATGGCGTCCATGATGCTTGGTGTGGACACCGCAAGTCCGTTTTCCTTGAGACATCGGGCAAAGGCCGGGATTGCTTCGGCAAGGGAGGCGACGCAGGGTGGAACGAAGCGATCGACGTATGGTCCTGCCGACATTGGGGTAGTTGCATCCTTGATTGCGTGGGGGGCTCTATGTGTTTCCTTTCCCAAACCCGGTCCAGCTTCCATTTGGATTACGACCATCTTCGAGCAGGACCGGCCTCCGCGGCGGGCCTCAACAGATCCCTTCCATTATTTCCGCCAGGAATTTGTCCCGATACCCCTTTTCCAGCCACATGCCTCGGAAATGAATGAGGTCTTCCCTATACTTGAGAATGCATCCGAGGGTCTCTTCCACTGTTTTCCGGCCGAGCGAGTCGCGCTCAAGAGCTAGCAGAGCCGACGCCCAATCGAGGGATTCGGCTACACCCGGCTTCTTCATCAAATCTTCTTCCCTCAGCTTTCTCATGAAACGAGCCACTTGAACGGCCAGGTCAGCGGAGATTCCGGGTAACCTGGCGTTTATGATGTCCTTTTCCTTCTCGATGCCGGGGTAATCTATCCAATGGTATAGACACCGTCTCTTGAGAGCGTCATGGATGTCTCGCGTTCTGTTGGAGGTCAGGATTACCAAGGGTCGGCGGTGGGCTTTCAGCGCCCGATTTCCGGAATGGAAACTTGAAAATCGGACAATACCTCCAGCAGCAGTGCCTCGAATTCTTCGTCGGAGCGATCCACCTCATCTATCAGCAGTACCGGCGGGCGGTCCCCTTCGGAAAGAATTGCTTCAAGGAGCGGTCGCTTGATCAAGAATTCTTCCGAGAATATGGTATCCGTCACGAGCCCACGGTCCCGTCCGCATTGCTCCCCAAGCTTTATGGCGAGTATCTGCCTGGGATAGTTCCATTCGTAGAGTGCGTGGTTTGCGTCAAGGCCTTCGTAGCATTGAAGCCTGATGAGGCGGGAGCCGAGCACACGGGACATGACCACCGCGGTTTCGGTTTTTCCTACCCCCGGTTCCCCTTCGAGAAAGACCGGTTTTTCCAGTCGCAGGGCCAAATACAGCACGACGGCAAGGCTTCTCTCGGCTATGTATCGCTCGTTTCGGAGCCCCGCCTCCAGTGCCTCTATGGAATCAAACATGATCTCACCAATCAGTTGTTTCGCTCCTCTGCAAGTGACTGATCGAGGGTGGCTACGGCCAGTTCCAGGTCCTCCGCCGTATGGTCGCTCATAAGCGTGAAACGAATCCGGGCCGAGCCCTCCGGCACGGTAGGGTAACGGATTCCGTGCGCAAACACGCCACGTTGAAGACAAGCGCGGCTGACGTTCATGGTAAGCGATGAGTCGCCGATGGTAAAGGGGTAGATGTGAGTCGAGCCCGAAGAAACCCCCATTGTATCAAACATAATCCCGGCAAAGCGTTGAACGTTCGTCTTCAATCGGGTGCGCCTTTCTTCACCTTCTTGGGAAGCGATGATGGCGAGTCCTGCCAGCGCCGCCCCCACCACGGCAGGTGCGGGGGCCGTAGTGTATATGAGGGACCGAGCCCGATTGGTGAGCAGCTCGATGAGATGGGTGCCGCCTGCTACGTAGGCGCCCGCCGCACCTACCGCTTTCCCCAGAGTCCCCATCTGGATGTCGGGAACTATTCCCAGCTCGGCGGCCACCCCCGTGCCCTTCGGTCCTATGGCACCCGTGGCATGGGCCTCGTCCACCATTAAAACGGCACCTTCACGGGAACACAGGGCCGCTATTTCCGCCAAAGGCGCCACATCTCCGTCCATGGAGAAAACCGACTCGGTAACGACTATCTTTCGTCCGAATCCCGTCAGCTTGACCCAGCTCTCCAGTCGGCCGAGATCACGATGCGGATACACCTTCACTTGGGCACCGGACAGTCTGCACCCGTCTATTATGCTCGCATGGTTCAGCTCGTCGGAGATTATGAGATCGCCTTTACGCGCAAGGGAAGAGAGTATCCCCACATTGGCTTGATATCCGCTGCCGAACACCAACGCTGCTTCGGTCCCTTTCCACGCGGCTATGAAAGATTCCAGCTCTCTGTGGGGTTCATTGTTGCCGGCGATGAGCCGAGAAGCGGTGGAGCCCGCCCCGTACCGAGCGGCGTATTGGGCCGCGCGCTCTATGAGCTGGGGGTGACCTGCCAATCCAAGGTAGTTGTTGCTCGAGAAGTTGACGGCCCTGATGCCGTTGACCGTTACGAAACGGCCTGGGAGCCCGTCGATCTTGGGCATTACCCTGTGAAGGCTGCGGCTCTGAAGCTCAGCGATTTCCCGTTGCCACAATACCCCTTCCCTGGATTCTCGTTGCATGTTCTATGGCTCCGTACTTTCACCAGACCGGCTTTGAATGATGCGTCTCAGATCACCGATAAGGCGACCTTCTTTTTGGGTGACGGAAACGCAATTACTTGATAAAATAATATAGTCGAAAATATACCGCGAACGCGCAAGAGAATATCATGGATATCACCTTTTGGGGCACACGAGGATCCATTGCGGCGCCCGGCCGGGACACCTTGACTTATGGGGGGAACACCACCTGCCTGGAAGTAACCCTGTCTTCAGGGAGAACCGTCATCGTCGACGCCGGAACGGGAATTCGGTGTCTCGGTACGTCCATCATGGAGAGGCAGTTACCCCTGGATCTGGATCTCATCATAACTCACATTCATTGGGATCACATCATGGGGTTCCCGTTTTTCGCACCGGTGTACCAGGAGTCCGCAACGATTAGAGTCGACGGGTGCCGACGGGCCATCACGGGCCTCAAGAATGTGTTCGCAAGCGCTTTCGTCGATGGAACGTGGCCCATCAAGTTCGATGACTTGAGGGCCAAGATCGAACCGGTGGAATCCCTTTTGGAAACCATGCCCGGCGGGCGGCGGATCGATGATACCGAAATTAGGCAGCACAGACTTCACCACCCGCAGGGCGGCATAGGGCTACGGTTTTCGGAATCCGGCGGGTCGTTCGTCTTTCTAACCGACAACGAGCTTTCGGACGACGGGTGGAAAGGGGCATCGTTCGATGATTTCGTCGAGTTCTGCCGTGGAGCGGACGTGCTTGTGCATGATTGCCAGTACTTCCCTGAAGAAATGCCCCTACGAAAAGGTTGGGGACATTCCGATTCGGAATCCGTGGCGCGCCTCGCGGTCGAGTCGGGAATAGGCAAATTGTATCTTTTTCACCACGACCCGTGGCGCAAGGACGATGATGTGGCCATCATGGTCGGACGGTGTAGAGATGCCCTTGACCGGCTGGGGGCCGTTGTTGAGGTGGAAGGCGCCCGTGAAGGCGACCAAATCAAGATTTGAAGCGTAAATTGCACCCAGAACGTCCAGGCGCGGACACGCGGCGCGCGCGGCGAAGGTGTTCAACCTCTAGATGGGGGAGGACTTGGTGCTGAGCCTGGTTTGGCCTCCTTGACCTAAAGTGGGAACCCCGTCGCAGCCGAACCACCAACCCGCATGCCGGTTCTCGCCCAAGGTTGAACCCCAATG
>JAZDOF010001067.1:0-4633 GCA_043799015.1 Pseudomonadota bacterium
CACCCATCCTGTATCGGTTGGCACACTTCCAACCACAAGGCCTGACCCTGAAGGTGCCGAAGGGTCCCCCGTGTCAATAATCAGGGTGCCTTCGTCCTGAATGACTAGCCCGCCTGGCGCCGATATGACGATTTGACCGTCAGCCGTAATGGTGACAATCCCATCGCCCGTAATGTCTGACAGATGGATGTCGGAAGTCACCCCTGCCTGAAGTTGTGCTATATCCTTGACCGTCTGCTTGACGAACTCGCCACGAAGCTCCGAGTAGACGTCCAGGATGAATCCGCGCACCTCTGCCACCTCGACGAAGCGACGGTCATCGTTGAAGGACCCCTCCCGCAATTCCATGTTGTACTTCATGGGTTGGAGTATGTCGGCTAGGTCCTGCCACTCCGGGCTGTCTGGAAACTCCGGTATTGCCGGTATGGCGAGTGCCGCCTTTGTCATGATCCAGTCTCCCACAACTCATCAGGGGAAGGTGCCATATAGAGTGCCTCGACCTCTGCCGTTCCTGACATTTCGACTTCAAGTGTCTGGAACGAATCGTCTCCCGTGAACTTAAACAGGTCCGTGTCGTAGACTTTGAGGGTCTGGTAAAGCGTGCCGTCCAGGTAGACCTTGAAGGTGATTGGGGCCGCCGCGCTCTGTGCCCCAATGATGCGGGCGCAGTTCCAGGCGAGCTCCCCCGGAAAGGTGAATTTCTTGGACTTCCACGTCCAGGTCTGGCTCGTCCCGGTGTTCCAGGTCTGGGCCTTATAGGACCCGGCCTCAACGGTCAGGAGATATATCTTGTCCTCCTCGTCCATCACCTGGGCGTCCTTGACGGTAAGGCCGGTTGTGAGGGCCTGGGTGATGACAAACACCCCGTCCCGCTGCTCCATGTCGAAGATCAGGGCCGTATTGCCGTTCTTGTCGAAGGCGATGTACTGGTCCTCGTAATAGACCGCCACGAAGTCTTCCGGGTCGTACACGTTCCATTGGGCCTTGGTGAAGATGTCTTTGGTCAACAGGTTCCAGGCCGTCTCAGTGATAAGGACCAACCCGTCCGGGCTCGGATATACAACCCCGAACTTGGATGTCACAACCCCCTGCTTCGCCACGCAGGACTGAGGGACCTTGAAGGTGCGCTGGCTGTGGTTCCCGGCGTATCCCGTGATGACCTCCGGGAATGCGGTCGTCAAGGCAATGATGCTGTTGCCCCAAAGGGCAAGTGCTACGATCGTATATGGGACCGTCACGCGGTAATCGAGAGGGAAGGCGTATGGGACCGCTGGCTCGCTTCGGTAGATGTAATTTCCTGTGAACCCAGCATATGACCCGCCGAGCTCCTGGATCAAACCGCCAAGCCCGGAAGGAGGTTCGTCCCACCCTTCGGTCTCAAGTATCGCTCCGAGGTTCTGGTTGATCCGGTAGGGTTTGATGATCTCGTCGAACTTCGCCCCGAAATTGGCGTCCACGATTCCCTTGTAATAATCCTTAACGGGGATCCCATTGTCATTCGTGACGAACAGGTCCTCTTCCTGGAGCACCCATTTACCGGCCGCAAGGTCAGTTGCCCACACGCCAGAGACGTGTTCTGACGCAGCCTTGTAGATGTACTTCCTTGCAAACACGTCGGTTCCCGGTGTTCCGTGGGCTATCCCGACATACTCATTGGCATAATACCGCCGACCCGTCACCCAATAGTCCGGGCTGTACCAGTAGGGGAGATACTGGTACTCAGCGCCAAACTTCCCGGTCGAGACCCGGTAGACCCTGATGTAGGCCACGTCTCCAGGGTAATATTCGTATGAAGTGCCTGCCGAGATGGCCGCATCAAAGTTCTGGGTCACGGTCATGCTGGTGTCGTTCGTAACCGTGTCGATCTCCCGGATCTGGCCTGACGCCATGATGTAATCGCCTGACCGGCAAAGGTCCTCGAACGCCGTTCCGGTCCCTGTGATGAGCTTCAAATTCCCGGCTCCAACTGCTATGGTCCCGTCCGTGTCGGTGTGCTCAAATCCTCCGATGACCTTGACGGTTCTGGTGTATGCCGGTTCAGGCTGGCTCGGGAGTGACGGGGCCGATTCCTGGCCCCAATCGCTTACGTAGGTGTGGGCATAGACAACCTCGTCCACGTAATCGCCCTCAACCCCGAGCTTCCAGTAATTGCCCCAGGTGGCCCCAGACCCCGGCTTGGTTGCCGCCGCCGCTTTGTGTGCCCTGGTGCATTTGAACGGCAGGTACAGGGTCCCGCCGATGTAGATCTCGTTCCCAACGGTGTAGGCCGTTGACTGAGCCCATGCGGCCGCCCCAGGGTCGTTGTCCGTGATGTCCCAATAGGTGGCGATGTAATTCCATAGGTCCCAAGGGTTCGCAATGGCTGTCGAAAGAACGGATGTGTGGGCCAGTTTGCATCTGAGGGTAATGTCCGAGCACACAACCTTGACGAACTCATCCAGGCTGTAGAAGTTGTCGGTCGCCCAAAGCGGGTCATCGTTCCAGGTGTAATAGGTTGAGACCGATGGCCGGCCCTGCGGACTTTGTAACCCAAGGGACCTTGATTCAGCCGAAGACGGCGTGCCGTTCCCTGTCTTGTCCGCATACTTCATTTGCTTCGGCGCCCCGCCGTCTCCCGTCCACATCAGAACACGATCCCCGCCTATCTTTGGTCCTTCCACCGTGTCAACCGCAGTGGTCCAGTAGAGATACTTGTCATAGAACTTGTGGAGCGCCAGGTATGCCGTGCCGGACCCGATCGTGAGGGCGCTCGTGAGTCCCTTGAGCGGATTGATCTTGCCACCTTGGAGGTCGCAGTTCGTGGCCGTCTGGGCGTATTCGGTCGGCAGGTTGCGCGGGGAGAGTGCAGGGAGCATCCCCTTGAAGTTGATGATCTTCGCCATCTTACTGTTTCCCTTCGCCCTGGTTCGGCTTGATGGCAAGCTCGGTCTGGATTCCAACACCGAGTGCTGACAGCATGAGGTTCTTGTGGACAGTCGCCCTTTCGCCTGACCGTGGGCTTGTGGCGGCATCGATCGAGAAGGCCTGATACAGAAGCCCGTTCAGGATCACGTCCTGGTACTCGTCGCCGAGCCCGATGTTGCCCGTGATGGTCATGTCGGTCGGAACCTTATTGTAGATCAGTTCTGCATAACCGAATGCCGATGTAGGTTGCTGAGGATAAATGTAAAACTTCTTCGGGAGCCGTGGGTCGTACATGGCATGGACGATGGTTGCGTTTGCCGTGTCGGTGTGCCACGAAGGATGGAAGGCGTCCATTTCTTCTCGCTCGATCATGTGGATCACGTCGCCCGGAGTCGTGCCGTTCGTCCCCATGTTGCGCGTGACCTCGATAAGCGAGATCCCTCCGGTAGGGAGGCTCTGCTTGGTGCCGGCTACCATGACAACTGCTTCGTTCTGGACGTTGGAGTTGGGCTTGTGGATCACGATCTCGCGCTGCGCCGCGTTGGCCCAATTCAAGAGTTGCGGGTCCTTGTACCGGTTCGCGTTGGCATCGTGCAGGATCGTTTTGGCGCTGTGTAGAATCCTTTGAAATCTGACCGTCATGGCTTAGACCTCATATCCTGAATATCTTTGGCGGAGGGTTTTTCTTCCTGACCCGCTTTATGGCCGGATTGCTGCTGCACGTCCGGAGAGCTTCTTTGGCCTCCAGGTATCGGGCATTGTGAAACTTGATCTTCTCCATCACTTCCCGGGTGAGCTTCTGCTTGGACAGAAACTCGGCTACCGTGAAATTGACCAGCAGAGGCTCGGCCAGGTTATCAGGGAACATATCGGGAAAGCTCGATGAAAGAGTCAAGGCCGTGTGTTTCTTGTAGAAATGGATGATGATGTCTTGTGAGGTCTCCGGGATCTTCTGGTAATAGAGCGTGCTGTTCTCGGCGCATACCGCCTCAGCATCCCCAGCCTCGTCCAGTGCTGAGAAATACTCCTTCCAGAGATCTTCTGTCATCTCGTACACATCGACCTCTTCCTCGGTGTCATCGTTATAGGCATAGAAGACGGTCTTGTGAAAATCTGCCGGAAGCGATGAATAATTCTTCGACACAGTTGTTGCCACCGTGTCCGTGTCCTTCAATGCTCCGAGGTGGTATTCTTCCGACAGCAGGTTGATGCACCTGTTCATGGACTCGACCACTTTCGAGACGATGAGCGGAGTGGTCCGGCAGAAGGAATAGATCTCCTTCATCATGGTTGCAACAGTTGGCGCTGCCATGGCTGCTCCTTATCTGAAAATAGCTGGAAACCCTAGAATGAAATCGGGCATGATTACAAACCAAGCGTATTCATAACATCCAATATCTATGCCAGGCCCTTGAGGCACCGTATTTCCATCCAAGTCTGTCCATGACCCTGTTCCGGCCCCTGTGCAGCCTACAAACGGATCATCTACACCGGCGCAGAGGTTGACCCCCTTGTTGATGGCATTAGTTTCCGACCGCTTTAAATGAAAGTCCGTCGCCGACACAAACGGGATCGGCTGTGAGAAAACACATCCTGGAAAATTAAACGCCCCGCCCCCGCCCGTGGCTTCGATGACCGCCTGAGACTGAATGAAGTATGAGTTTGTGAAGGTTGCCGTCTCTCCTGCCCCAAGTCCCGCTGCATTGACCGCTACCACAATGAGGTTTTT
>JAZDOF010001081.1:0-4709 GCA_043799015.1 Pseudomonadota bacterium
TTTCCATGATTCTTTGCGCCTCAAAGAGGCATGGGAGTTTTTTGTAAGAAATCCCTCCCTAGGCACCCCACTCTTCAAGAAATCTTGATACAACCGTTCGATAGCCTATTATGGCCCATTCAACCCCGGATCGAAACCCAACGCCATCTCCGGCCCGATGCATCGCTTCTTCGATCTCGATATGGTATCACCCCTCGTCCCGGAGCTGTTCCGAAGTCCGCCCGAATCTCCTCTGTCTGGAACGATATGCCTCCAATGCCTCGTTGAAGGTATCGTCGCCGAAATCCGGCCATAGTGCGGGAGTGAAGTAAAGCTCGGTGTAGGCCGATTGCCAAAGCAGAAAGTTGCTGATCCTCACCTCGCCTCCGGTTCTTATGAGCAGATCGGGGTCGGGCAAGTCGGCCGTCTGAAGAAAGGCGGCGAATACGTCTTCCGTTATGGAGTCCACGTCGAGCAATCCATCCCGAACCCGGCGAGCGATTTGGACCGCGGCATTGACTATTTCTTCCCGCCCGCCGTAGGAAAGGGCTATATTAAGCACCCCGTCAGTGTTCCCACGTGTCTTTTCCATCGCGTCCCGCATTTTCGACGCAAGTCCTACGGGCAACCGGTTGAGATCCCCTATCGTCCGTAAACGAACTCCCTTTTCGTGGAGCTCCTCCACTTCCGAATCCAGATACTCGTCCAGGAGTCGCATCAGTCCCGTGACCTCGGTCCTGGGTCTTTGCCAATTCTCCGTGGAAAAGGCATACAAGGTCAGGATATCTATTCCCGTCTTTCGGCAGAATTCCAGTGCGCGCCGTACCGCTTTGGCACCCTGCCGGTGGCCCTCCAGGCGAGGCATCAGGCGGCGCCTGGCCCATCGGCCGTTGCCGTCCATTATGATTGCTACGTGACGGGGGATTAGTTGAGCAGCGTCCATACCGGCAGCCAAGAGGCACTCCTTCCGTATGTGGCCTGGAACAACGGCGAGCGTTCGCAGCGATGTGTAAGAATTGAACCACAAAGACTCAAAGGCACAAAGAGTTCACGGATCAATCGTCTTTCGGCCCCTTTGGGTCAAACTCTCATCTAAGCCGAGAAACGGAGTATTCGAATGGTTCATGAATCGGCCCGTGAACCATTTCATCGCTTGCTTAGTGTCTTGGTGCCTTTGTGGTTTGATTTCCCAAATTCAACCATGAGTCCCGGCGAACGATTGCCCAGGTCATATCTCCATGATCTCGGTCTCTTTTTCCGTAAGGATCTTATCAACCTTGGCCACATAGTCGTCGGTAGTCTTCTGGACTTTTTCCTGGCCTTTATGAAGATCGTCCTCGGTGATTTCCTTGTCCTTTTTCAAGTCCTTGAGCATCTCGTTGGCGTCACGGCGATGGTTACGAATCTGAACCTTGTACTCCTCCGCCATCTTCCGCACCACCTTGACCAACTCCCGACGCCGCTCCTCGGTCAATGGAGGCAACATTATCCTTATAATCTTTCCGTCATTGCCCGGGTTGAGACCAAGTTCCGACTTCAGTATGGCCTTCTCAATATCCTGAAGCGCCTGGGAGTCCCACGGTTGAATCGTGATTTGACGTGCCTCCGGGATGGAAAGCGTGGCCAACTGGTTTATCGGCGTGGAACTTCCATAGTAATCCACCATGATTCCGTCGAGTAAAGCCAACGAAGCCCTTCCGGTTCGTATCCGTCTGAGGTCTTTTTGCAGGGCTTCCACCGACTTCTTCATGGACGCCAGCATGTCAGCATGTATTTCGTCAATCATTTTGAGATCTCCGCGAGGTTTTGAAGAACTGGGGCGCCAAGGGACCCCAGGACACCAACGCCCTGGAGCGGCGGATATCGCCGGCCGCCCCAAAATTCCCACGGGTCAGGGTTATCTTTCGTCAGAAGACCGTGGTGCCCACCGGGTCCCCGGCCAGCGATCGCCTGATATTATCCTCTTTGTGAAGGTTCAGGACAACGGCGGGTATTCCGTTCTTCCCGAGGATGTCGACGGCGGCGGCGTCCATCACTCCAAGCCCCAATCTCAAAACATCCTTGGCCGAAATAGTCGGAAAGAAGCGGGCATCCGGGTGCTTCTTCGGGTCCTTATCGAAAACTCCGTCCACCTGGGTTCCCTTTACCAGAATGTCGGCCTCGATCTGAACAGCCCTTAGAGCGGCCGCTGAATCGGTGGTGAAGCAAGGGTTGCCCGTCCCCCCGCAAAAGACTACGACAGTGCCGCTGCTCAAGTAACGAAGCGCCCCTTCCCTCTCGAACGTCTCCACAAACGACCCCACCGGGAACGCCGACATTACGGCCGCCCTAAGCCCTTGGACTTCGATCGCGGAACGCAGCGCCAAACCGTTGAGCACGGTCGCCACCATGCCCATTTCGTCTCCGACCAGGGGCGGCACCCCGACTGAGGCCGCCTCGGCCCCACGCAGGATGTTACCTCCGCCTACCACTATGCCGATCCGACGCCCTTCTCGGGCGGCTTTGGCAATCTCCGAGGCTATCCACAAGGTTTTTCGGGAATCGATACCATAGGCCCTCTCACCGGCGAGGGCCTCACCTGATATCTTCAGCAAGGCACACCTGTAGCCCGAGGATATCCCGGACACTCAGCCTTCCCTACCCAATTCGAGCCGTGCGAATCGCCCGACGGTAATGTTCTCTCCGAGCTGCGCGATCACCTCTTTGATATGCTGCTCTACGGTCTTATCGGAATCCTTAACGAAGGGTTGCTCAAGAAAACAGACCTCGCCGTAGAATTTGTTGAGCTTGCCTTCCGCAATCTTCTCGAGAATTTTCTCGGGCTTTCCCGATTCCTTGGCCTGGGCCATGTATATCTCTTTTTCCTTCGCAAGCACGTCTTCCGGGATTTCCTCTCGTCGCACCCACCTGGGAGCCGACGCTGCAACATGCAGGCACAGGTTCTTCAAGAGCTCGGCGAACTGGTCGGTCTTTGCGACGAAGTCGCTCTCGCACTTCAGTTCCACGAGAACACCTATCTTCCCCGTGAGATGGATATATGAGCCGATGCGGCCCTCTGAAGTGGTGCGCCCCGCCCTTGCGGCGGCCTTCAGCGCCCCCTTCTTCCGGAGATAGTCAACCGCCTGGTCCATATCTCCACCGGTTTCACCCAGGGCCTTCTTGCAGTCCATCATCCCCAGGCCGGTTTTTTCTCTCAGGTCCTTTACCATTTTGGCCGTAATTTCTGGCATCAAGCTTTCTCCTGTGGCCGATCGGGTCCTGGTTGTGTCCTCATTGAACGATATTCCGAAATGGGGATCCCTCCACTTCACTACACGGCTTCCCGGACTCGTTGCACCCGTCTCTCGTGTCCGACCGCCGATCGACCTGATGATGATCCGGCTTACTTCCACCGGATGCCGAAGCGATAACACAGCTCCAATTCAAATGGGCTCCATCGTGGGCCGAAATCGAGATCACTCGCCGGCTTGCGTCGAATCTCCGGCTACTTCCGGCGTACGTTCGACGGCTGCCTCAACGGGCTCGACATGTCGGTCTTCGACCAAAGGTTGGGTCCCCGGGTCGGTGGCGGCGACGGATTGCAGCGCTGGTCTCATATCATCTTCATCCGTTTGCAGCCGGGCGTCGCAAATGTCTCTGCCTTCCTGGCAAGCGTCCGACATTTTTGAGGCAAAGAGGCGGATGGCGCGAATCGCGTCGTCATTTCCCGGAATAACGTAGTCCACTTCGTCGGGATCGCAATTGGAATCCACTATTGCAACGATCGGAATCCCCAGTTTGCGTGCCTCCTTGACCGCGATGTTTTCCTTCTTGGGATCGACCACGAACAAGGCCCCGGGCAGCTTCTTCATCTCGCGGATGCCGGCCAGGTTCTTGTTGAGCTTGTCATATTTGCGGCGCAACTCCACAAGCTCTTTCTTGGTATAGTTGGTCTGACCGGGATTGTCTAATATCACTCCGATATCATTAAGTTTATCTATACTCTTCTTGATCGTGATGAAATTCGTGAGCATTCCGCCGAGCCATCTTTGATTTACATAAAACTGACCGCATCGAGACGCTTCCTCTTGAATCGCGTCCTGAGCCTGTTTTTTCGTCCCGACGAAAAGCATGTTATCGCCGTTGGCAACCGTGCTCCTCACAAACGCGTAGGCCTGTTTGAATAGGCGTACCGTTTTTTGAAGGTCAATGATGTAGATCCCATTGCGCGCTCCAAAGAGGTAAGGCTTCATCTTTGGGTTCCATCGACGGGTTTGATGTCCGAAATGGACCCCTGCCTCGAGCAACTGTTTCATCGTAACTGTGGACACTTAAAAACTCCTTCTCCGGGTTTTTCCTCCATCCCGTCCATCGCGCTTTGCGGCGCGACCCGAACAGGTCAGGGATGTGTGAGTTAAACGCATATTCTGGTATACAATGCGAATTCATGCAAGAAAAAAATCTATGGCAATGAAAATAGGACGTTGGAATGCAGAAGTCTGTCGGGGTAAAAAAGTGGGGTCGCGTCTTCGGGAATTCGGTCTTGAAGGTTGGCTGGGGCGGGAGGATTCGAACCTCCGATTGCGGGTTCCAAAAACCCGTGTCTTGCCACTTGACGACACCCCAGCAGTAAAGAGGGAACCAGTACTTCGTGCTAAACCTGAACTACTCCATATTTCACGGGCCTCGCCGTCATGATGCGCCATCCATCGGGCAGTGCCCGCATCGGTTCAGGGTCGGGACCGCCGCCG
>JAZDOF010000006.1:0-2513 GCA_043799015.1 Pseudomonadota bacterium
TGCCGGCCGTGCTCCAAATCCGTCCTGGACCTTAGGGCCGAATCGGAGAGCGCCTCGGCCGAGTCCGAGCTTCAACCCGAGATGTGGGAACCGCCCGGTGTGGAAGAAATCCTGGAAAGCATCGGGAGCTTCGAGGGTTTCTTGGAAGATGCCGCAGGTTCCGCGGCTTTTCGGTCCATGAAGTCCGAAATTCGGAGCCTACCGGCGCTGCCTCTGTTAACGGTCGTTCAGTACGTTATGGACAAACTGGACGATGATAAGTCGTACGAGGTCATGGAGCGGGTCGCCGTGGACGAACAGGCGGCTCGGGAGGTCATGTGGCTGTACGATAAACGGGACGCTGTGAAGGATCTCCTCGGGTGGTTCAATGGGCTCCGCCGTCGAATAGAAGATGGGGTGTGCGCCGTATTGTCCAATGAACCTTCCCATGCCTTCGCCCTTGCCGGACCCGAGCCGGAGAAACCGGCGCCTATCCTGGGCGCGATGTTTTACGCCTTCATGCCGTCGGAAGATCAATTGGGTATTACGCGGGCCTCGCAGCGTGCAAAGAAAATGAAGCAAGAGCTCGGCACCTCGATCAGACCTCGTGATCCAAGGCCGTATCGTCCGGGTGAAGAAGCGCTGTTCGACATCCGACCCGGTCGGCACGGGCATCTGTACGTCCTCAGACTGTCGGATGACGGCGAAGAGCCCCCGGAATGGGTGTTTCCCAACGACCGGGAGCGCAACACCTCGGTGCGCGCGGGAGATACGATCGCATTGAAGCTTACGGCCCGGGCACCGGTGGGGCGACACTTCCTCAAGGCGGTAGTCACCCGCGAGCCCTTGATCGACACAGCCGGCCTTGATTTCCGGAACCGTTTCGAGGCCCAAGACGCCCTGGAGCGATTTCTTACCGCCCTGGCCCGATTGCCGGGCGAACAAAAGGAGGGTGCCCAGTTGCAGTTTATCGTATCGACTCAGGCGTGAAGTATTGCCCGGTAATAAGCGTTCACCACGAGGGATGAGGAATGAACCACAAAGACACAAAGGCACAAAGAAATCAGAGGTTAATAATCTTCAAGTACCTCCGGGCCAAGCCGATGTTTTGATTGACGGGCGGATAAGATTTGTAAACCAATAGGCGTTTATACATCATTTCAACTTCTTCTTAGTGTCTTGGTGACTTTGTGGTTAGGTTTTCCGGATTCAGAGACCCGTCCCGGTGAACGGTTACGCCCGGTAATACCCGTAGCACGAACGAAATGCGGCCCCATCTTGAGGTGAACCCGCTATGGCATCATTGGACGACGACTTCTTGAACGGAGGACGCAAGCACCTCCGCGCCGGTGAGCTCCAAGAGGCTGAGGAATGCTTTCGTAAAGCGCTTGCCGACGGTGGGGCCACGGCCTCCGTTAAGGTGCAGGCCCTGGAGGGCCTTTCCAAAGTGTGCTCGAAGCAGGGGCGTCTCGATGAGGCCCTTGCCCGGTCGGAGGAAGCCGTCCGCGCCGCTCGCGAGATGTCGGATCCCGTCATGAAGGCCCGGACCCTACGTGCATCCGCTGATCTGCATGTCCTGCGAGGAGAGTACGAAAAGGCCCTTGATGTTGTCGAGGCTGCGTACGAGGTTCCCGACAACGGCCCCACCGACCGGGCCAAGGCCCTACACAGGAAGGGGAGATTGTTCACGTCGTGGGGAAGGTTCGATGAAGCCTTCGAGGCATATCAACAATCTTTCCAAGTCCCCGGCCCGGATGTTGGACGGGATTTCGGCGTGGTGGGCATGATGACTTTGGGAGTGAAATTCAAGAACCTCGGGCTGTACGATAAGGCCCTTACCTGCTATGAAACGGCCTTACCGGTTTGCGACGATGATTCCCTGACCAAGCACAAATCCACCCTCCTCAACCATATCGGCGTGGTTTATAGAAACATCGGCCAGTATCAAAGGGCGGAGCGATACTTCAACGAATCGTTGGCGATTCGGGCCGGGGCGGGCATCGTCGATGGGATGGGGGATGCGCTTGCATTCATCGGTCTCGGCATGGTTTGTTCCGAACTGGACCGGCTTGATGAGGCGTTGAAATACTTTGAACGCGGTTTGAGCATCCAGCGGCGGATCGGTCACGACACCTGCGTCACGAACCATGTGGTGGGCAGCGCTTTGTTGAACGCGGGCCGAATTGATGAAGCCGAACCCTACATCCTTGACGGCGGCAACGATTCCTCCGTGGGGCGGTTATACCTTGCCAAGTCGGAATGGGACGCGGCCGAGCAGCTTTACGATCGGCTGCGCCGGGCCCACGAAACGGGCGGCACCACGTTCTTCCTGTTCGGCGCTTACACCGGCTTGGGACGGGCGTACGAGGGTCGGGGGGAATACGAAAAAGCAGCGGAATTCTATCACAAGGCCACGCAGCACATTGAGGACGTGAGATCGAATCTTGATTTCGAGGACCGCGAACGGTTCTTCGACGTCGCGTACGAAGGGTTTTCACGCACCGAGCCTTACAAGGGCCTGGCACGGGTCCTGT
>JAZDOF010000028.1:0-8756 GCA_043799015.1 Pseudomonadota bacterium
GCCCACTGCGGACAAGATAATATCCTACGGCATACCGTTGATGAAGAAGGATTTCTATGCCGTTGTAGTCGCGGCCAAGAAACTCGCGGAAAAGAAAGGGAAACACCCGGTCGAGCTCCTGCCTGATCCCGGCTTTCGAGACGCGGTGTACCGGCTGGCGGCAGGGACGCCCGAGATGCTCGACCGGGAGATGGGAGAACTTTCCGACGGGGAACTCATTTGCATGCGGTTGGGTTGGACCTTGGAACGGGTCACCATCACCAGATGGTGGATGGTGTTCAACGATAACTCGCTCCCCGAAGAGAAGGACTATATGGCTTACAGGCAAAAGCGGAGCGAGTATTGGAAGAAGCGTTTCGCAAGAATTTACCGGTAGGCGAAGTTGCGAACATGTCGCCGACAGCGACACGGATTAGAGGTAATCGTTCATCGCAACGGACAATGAATGAACCACGACACAAAGGCACGAAGCAAACAAAGGCTCCCTAAAACTTATTGGAGGACCCGGTTCATGTTGGAATCGGTCCCATGTACCGTTCCCCATCTTCCTTTGTGTCTTGGTGCCTTTGTGGTTTGATTTTCCGGGTGTAACGAATAGGTCGTGGTGGACGCTTACGATTGGAGTACGTAACCATTCAGTTATAAGCGGGAAAATCCGATCTCAACGTGGCGCAGGCTTTCTAGCCTGCGGATTTTGTTGTATAAAGCCTCGGCAGGCTGGAAAGCCTGCCCCACGAGACTGAATGGTTACTTAGAGTACCGCAATTGATACGTTTGGAAAACGTCTCGAAAGCCTATGTCACCGGCGTGACTCAAACCGTCTTCCCGCTCGAGGGAGTCAATCTGGAAGCGGAAGAGGGGCAGCGCATAATCCTACTCGGCAAGAGCGGGTCCGGGAAGAGCACTTTTCTCAACCTTGTGGGAGGAGTGGACGTCCCCACCACAGGCAGAGTCATGGTCAACGGCAGAGACCTCTCCGCCATGTCTCCCGCCGAGCTCGCGCTGTTCAGAAGGCGCGAAGTAGGGTTCGTCTTTCAATCCTTCAACTTGTTCTCCACACTGACGGTAGGCGAAAACATCATGTTACCGCTCCAGTTACTCGGCATACGAGATGACGCCGCGGCTCGAGAAATGCTTACCGCCGTAGGACTGGAGGGTCACTGGAACAAGTTCCCCGAGCAACTCTCGGGCGGAGAACAACAGCGGGTCGCCGTAGCACGGGCACTTGTCAAGAAACCCCGCATCGTCCTCGCCGACGAACCTACGGGCAATCTGGATTTGGAAACCGGGGATGCAATCTTGGAATTGATTCATCAATCCTGCGGGCCCGGTCGCGCTACTCTTATCATGGCCACGCACAGTCAGGACGCGGTTCGGTTCGGGGACCGTACGTTAAGGTTGAGAATGGGACGCCTGGAGGAGCTACCGTGATGATGATTCGGAGGCTTAAATGATCCAGCTCTTGTTGGACATTGTTTTTTATCTTGTGGGTGTAGCCGTTTTGGCCGTCGTATCGGCTTACGCATGGCAGCGTTACTTCACCGTTCCCACACACCAGGACGAAACGCGTTATTTCCGTACGGAAGACGGTTGGCGATTGGCGCTGCACCGATACCGGCCGCCGGACTCCAAAGGCCTTCCCGTCTTATTGTGCCACGGATTGAGTGCGAATCGGTACATCTTCGATCTTAGAGGGGCGGCGTCCCTTGCTTGCTATCTGAGGGACAACGGACGGGACGCTTGGGTGGTTGAACTGAGAGGGTCGGGAATGAGTGACGTTCCGGGGATCCTCTGTTCGGACGTTCCACGGGATTGGTGTTTTGAGGACCACTTGCGTTTTGACGTCCCGGCGGCAATTAGGCAGGTGCTCCAATTTACTTCCGCCCCGTCGGTGCATTGGGTGGGGCACAGCATGGGGGGCATGCTCATCCAGGCCTATCTCGGCACGAACGGTACGGCGCCGATAGCCTCCGCGGTTACCATCGGCTCCCCGACGGACCCTTCGGGCATGGAAATGGACCGTTTCAGTCTGCTCCTTAAGTTCAAGAGAATTGTCCACGCACTGCCCTTTTTCCCCCTGCCTCTGATCGGGAGAGTGATCAGCCCCGTGGCCCCCTGGGTGGCCGATCACATCATCGGCCTTTTTTACGGTCGGAACCTTGCACCCACGACGATTCGAAGAGTAATGGCATTGATGGCCGAAATCGTGACTTCATCCCAGTTGTGGCTGGATTTTGCACGTTTTCTTGAGACCGGAAGGTTCGGCCCTTCCGACGGTACCCGGTATACCGACGGTTTGTCGGCTTCCAAGGTTCCATTGCTTGCCATCGGCGGTACCAAGGACGGAATGGCGCCGCCAAGATCGGTTTGCGGGGCCGTACAGGAAGCAAACGCGGCCGGAGAACGCAAATGCCTCTTACTGGGTAAGAGTTCGGGTTGTGTTGAAGACTACGGCCACTGCGATCTTCTGGTGGGTTACAGGTCCGAATCGGAAGTGTTTCCCCATATCCTGGATTGGATTGAGACCCATGACCATGCCGTGGGTGACTGACGGAATCAATCGGAAATGAACACTATTTCTCCCGCCCCCTTCATTCCCTCAAATTTGCCGGGTCCCCGGCCGGGACTCCAAGCTCCCGAGCCATGAGTACGCTGCGAAGAGGCACACCCGACCGCGTCCGTGGAAGCTCATCCATGAAGACGACCTCGGACAACGGGATCTCGGGGGTGAATCCCGCACGAACAAAGGTCGTAATTTCTATGCTGAGCCTCTTTGACGCGGAAAAAGGCTCTTTGAGCCTGACGAAGGCCTTGAAAGTCGCCTTGCCCTCGGGGGTCCTGACGGAAATGACCACCGATTCCGCCACTGCCTGGTGCAGGCTGAGAATCTGTTCCACTTCGTAAGGTCCGGTGTCCTTGGTGCCGACCTTTATGAGATCATCGTTTCTCCCGTCGTAGAAAAAGTAACCCTCTTCGTCCTTGGTCACCATGTCGCCCGTGAGGAACCAGCCTTCAAAACGGAAATAACTACGGTATCGCGTCTCATCCTCCCATAGTCCTATCATCATGGAGGGCCAGCCCGCCTTTATGGCGAGTTCACCCATGGTGAACTCGGGCACCACGTCTCCCTCATCGTTTACGACCACCGCTTCGATCCCGGGCACCGGCTTTCCCATGCTGCCTGCTTTGACGCTCAGGGACGGGAAATTTGCCATGCATATCATCCCTGTTTCCGTCATCCACCATGTGTCGTGGGGAGTCCGCTTGAGGACCTGCCTTGTCCAGAAAAACTTTTCCGGGCTCAGCGTTTCACCCACCGTGGCGATGTGACGCAATCGGCTCAAATCATACCTTGCCGGGAGATCGTCTCCCGCCTCCATAAGCCGAGTGATCGTCCTCGGCGTGGTGTACCATACGGATACCCCGCGTTTTTCCAGAGTCCTGTACCAAGTTGACGCGGAAAACGGATCCGCCACCACTATGGATGTGATTCCGCAAAGCCAGGGCGCCAACGCCCCGTACACCAAACCCGTCACCCATCCCGGCTCACCTGCGTCCGTCCAAAGGATGGTGTCGTCGCGAACGTCAAGGACGTACTTCGCGGTCATAAGGTGACCCACCATGTCCCTATGACTGTGAACAACGGCTTTGGGGGGGCCTGCCGCACCCGATGTCGTGTAAATCAGATAAAGCGGCGTCAGAGGGTCTACCCAAGTAATCGTCGGCTTCTTCGGCCGTTCTCCCAGGTGGTCCTCGATGACCGCTTCTCCGGCAAACACATCGAGCTTCACCGTTCCAGTCAGAAAGACGTGCTCGACGGAAGACATGGCATGCTGGGGAAGGCGTTCGGCCAAATCGGGATGAGTAATGACACCTCTTGGCTTGGCGCTGCGAAGACGGGCCTCTATTTCATCGAAACTCGAAGACGGGAACAGGATGCAAAACGTAATACCAAGGCGGGCACACGCCAGTATCCCGAAAAAAACCTCGGGACAAGACGGGAGAAAGACGAACACCCGATCCCCGAGCCCAAGGCCGTATTCAATGAACAGATTTGCCCACTGGGACGATATTTCGCTAAGGTCCGCGTATGTGAATTCCCGGACCTTACCGGCTTTCTCGAACAACATGGCCGTACGTTGACGTCGAAGTTCGTCGGCGGCCCATCGATCCACGGCCTCGTGGACCAAATTCATCCTTCCCGTTTCATACCAGGTGAATTCTCTCTCGACGTCGGCCCAAGAAAAATTCCGGCACTCTTCCGCATAGCGCTTCAGATTGGCGTCCGGGTTTTCCGGCGGGATCTTGGCTCGCAACATGCCAGTCGCCTCCTGGTTCCGGTCCCTCAAAGTGCGGCGGGGGACGCGGGTACCCATTGGAGATTAAGGGGGATTCCCATCAATCGATGACGGATCGGTGGAGGCTTCCGTCATGGGTGACGGCTCACGACTCCTTCAAGCGCTTTTACGAGCAAAGTCACGGTCTTGTTTACCGGCGTAGGGATACCTGAGGCTTCGCCCTCTCGAACCACCGCCCCGTTGATGCGGTCTATCTCGGTCCTGCGTCCGGCCAGGATGTCTTGAAACATGGAGTTGCGATTGGTCGCGGTGCCTTCGCACACTGCAATAACCATCGCTTCGGGATCGTCGAATATCAAACGGATATCCTTGGCCCGGATAACGGCTTTGCACTCTTCCACCACATCATGTATCAGGTCGCGACCATGGAGGCTCGCGGGCAGTTCCCCGTTGGGGACCCGGAGAAGCGTTGCGGGGGCGTTGATGGCCGCGTTGATCACAAGTTTGGACCAGACGCAGCCGAAAGCGTTCTCCACCACGTGAACAGGGCCGGTATTCATCTTCTCCAGCAGAGCGGCAAGGTTACGGAGCCGGTCGGTTACCGTTCCTCCGGGCTCCCCTACGTGGGTCTGTCCGTAGCCGGTATGTCTGTATCGACCTGACCCCAAGGCCAGGGCCCCGGTGGTGGTGGTACCCAACAAGACACGGCCGGGAAAGGCCTTTTCGAGTATTTCAAAGTTGCCCACCCCGTTTTGGAGGGTGAGGACGACGCCGTCTTCCTTCAGCCGGCTCTTTACCGCAGGAATTGCCGCTTCCGTGTCGTAAGCCTTCACCAGCACAAGGGCGAGGTCAACGGGAGGACAGTCTTCCTGCTCCGCCAAAACCTGCGGCTTTACCGATCGGTCTCCGGATACCCCTTCAATCCATATTCCGCGTTCGCGCGCGATCGCAACCTGTTCAACGTCACGGCGTACAAGAGTAACGTCCGCTCCCGCTTCCCACAAAAGGCATCCCAGAACCGACCCTAACGCTCCTGCGCCGACAATGGCCGTTCGCATTCCATTTCCCTCCGTTAACCGGCTTTGGCCGTTCGTTCATCACGCCTGCGTTTCACGGCCTCGACGGCCTTTTGGCCCATTCGCGCGAACCAAGGGGTGCGCTCCATCTGTACGCAGCGCATCATGTATATCCCTACCCCGATAAAAAGCAAAGGAGGCAGCGGAAGGATCAGTTGCGGCGGCGCCACGCCCGACCGAGCCATTCTCTCCACCGAAAGGGACAGTGCATAGTACAGGAAGATCACGGCCATACCGATGGAAACGTTGTTCAGACGGCTCTTGCCCATTCCCATCACGCCTAGAGGAAAAGCGGCCGCGGCCAATGCCATGCAGGCAAAAGGATGAACATACCTTTGGGTGACAAAGATGAGGCCCAACCTGACGATTCGCGTGTACAGGTCCTGTTGCTGACCTGCGGGTGCTGTTTTCCGCTTTTCACGGGCTTCCTCCACGCGTCCCAGGATCTCGGGCACCGACATCTCCTCCAGGCTGCGCGCCGTGGCGTCCGACGAAAGCGCGGGGAGCTTGTACCTGAACATGTAGGTTTGAAAGGCCAGGGTGCCGGTGGAGTCTCCTGTCCGGTTTTCTTTGAGAATCGTCCCATCTTTGAGGTTCATGATGACCGATTTGCCCTCCGGGTCAGGCACCACTTGTCCTTTGCGCGCGATGATGGTCCTTATGTCGTCGGGATCGGAGGATTCCCTCAGGAAAACGTTTGTAAGGACGCCGGACGAAGAATCTATGTGTTCCACGTAAAGGACAAGGTCCTTGAGATGGTCGAAAAACGTTCTCTCTTCAAGTCCCGCGTCCATCCGGCTCGAAAGCGCCTCTCGCATGAGCTCCTGCCCCTTGGCTATGCCTCTCGGAATCAAGACCAGCGTACACCACAGGCTCAGCAGAACTCCGATTATCGCGAGAGCGGCAACCGGCGGCAACAATCTTATAACGGAAATTCCCGAGGACTTGAGCGCGGCTATTTCGTTGTCCACCGACATTCGACCAAGGGCCATAAGTATCCCGATGGTCAGGGATAGGGGGAGCACCGTAACAAGAGTGCTGGGCAACGCATTGATAAGGACTTGAAACAGGATCATCGTGAGTTCCATTCCCGCTTCCATGCCCTTTTGGAGTATCGGCAGAAAGCCCGCGATGAGCCCCGTGAAACAGAACACAACGAAACAGAAGAAAAACGAAACAGCGATTTCCTTGAAAACGTAACGGTCTAAAATAGTGAGTCCGATCAAACCGTGCCGGCCTCCCGTGATTCTTTTTTTCCTCCACCGCATCCATATAGGCGAGGGGATGATATGATGTCCTCATTTACGCCGGGAGGAGACGATGTCCGAATGCTGTAGCATTACAGGCTCCCAAGAGGGCTCTGAATGGCCTGAAGGGGTTATTTCCGTAAAAATAACCATGAACCCGTATCTGTTGGCGCTCGCGTGGGCTGAATCCGAAAAGCGGGGTATTCGTCCATGGGAGCTCATAAATACGGCGCTGTGGGAGAAACTTGGCAAACCCGATTCCCGAACTCTTATGGAGTTCGCCGCGAATCTGGAGATCGACGAGCTTGACCCTAAGTGGCTGAAGAGGCTCAAAATTACTGCCCAACACGAGCAGGCGATATACGAGATAAAGGAGGAAAGGGCAGCCCTAGCGGCCAAGATCGGGCAGGATTCAGATAACGGCGACGGCGAGCCCGATTCCCAGGGCCGGTAAGCCCTACCACGGCTGAATCCCCTTTACCGGGAGCCCGGTAAGGGGGGGCGGAATGCCCCATGGGGACGCAGGATTACCCTCCTTTTGTAAAAAAGGGGTGGCAGGAGGGATTTACCGTTAGAAGCTATAGTAACGCTCCTTGAAATTTGCGGTAAAACCGGCCCGGCGGAACCAAGGTAACGTAGGGGCGGGGATAAACCCCGCCCCTACAGATATTTGTTTCGATTCACTCAACCGTTCAGGGTTCCCGCAACTCTCAACGCGTGACACTATATAGGACGATGTCCGTGCCCACAAACGGACATTTATGTCGGCACACCCGATACCAATGGAAGGAGACCGCTATGCCCATACCCAAGTTTAACTGCCGCTCTTGCGGTAAGGAATTCGCCAAGATCGTCGTCAAGCCCGAATATATGCCCCGGAACTGCCCCGTTTGCGGAAGTGAAGACATCGTCGGAGACAGCGAAGCGTTCATATCCAACGGCCGGTATGCCGACATGGGTTCGTGCCTGTCCTGTGAATCCTGTGGACCGACCCCTAACGCCTGCTCCCGACCCGCCTCATCCTGATAGGAAAGCCGCCGGGAGGTCTTCCCGGGGAGCGGCCGGCCGATGGAACAAGCCGGCGCCCATGCACACGGAGATGTCGGCCGTCATCGGCTTACCGGCCGGCTTTCTCCTTTACGAATACTTCAAGAGGTTTGCCATCCTTCAGGGGCGCCAAGCACCGACCGTGGTGGAGTACCATTCGATCGGCGCTCCGTTCCACTATGAGAAGGGTTATACGTTGACCCGTGTCCCAATGGAACGTTAGTTCGGGTCCGTGAAGCACGAAAGCCCCTTGGCCGAGCTTCAGCCAAGTCGGCTCCGCGCCGGGCACCTGCAGAAGCGCGGTGAAAGTCCCGTTCTCCATCAGGTTCAACTTATTGATGCCTTCTCCACTGCCGACAGGTCCGTCCTTGCCGGGCTCGATCCTGCCCTGCATCACCCAGGTCCCCGCCAACTCCCGGCCTTGATCGGCGGCAGGAGGCGCGGCTACGGGCGCCTTGTCATCCTTGCCGACACAGGAGACGCACAAGATCCCAAGTAGGATTACGACCCATACACCAGCTTTGATACGTGTCCCAAGTCCTATGAACATTAGGTGGATTCGCTCTCGAAAGAAGTTATGGCGCTCACCATAACCCAAGAAAACGAAACGAGGCGATCACCACCTTGAGGGGTAGATCGCCTCGTCATCTGTTTCAAGTAAAGGCGGAAAATCGATTACGCGCTTCCCGGATTAGAACCAACCGCTGGAGGAGCTGGATGCCGGCCAGTAGCCGCCGCTGGAAGAGCTGGACGCGGGGGCGTAGCATGCGGTGTAACCGCTGGAAGAGCTGGACGCGGGGGCGTAGCATGCATTGTAACCGCTCGATGAAGAGCTGGACGCCGGAGCGTAGCATGCGGTGTAGCCGCTCGATGAAGAGCTGGCCGCCGGAGCGTAGCATGCGGTGTAACCGCTGGAGGAGCTGGATGCCGGAGCATAGCATGCGGTGTAGCCGCTCGATGAGCTGGACGCCGGAACGCAAGCCGTGTAGCCGCTCGATGAGCTGCTTGAAGAGGCACCCCAGGAAGCATACGGGGCCCAAGCATAGTAGCCGAAGCTCACCGTTGCGAATGCCATAACCATACCAACC
>JAZDOF010000042.1:0-6456 GCA_043799015.1 Pseudomonadota bacterium
CTTCCATCCGCCAATTCAACCAAGGGACCCCGGCCGAAACCGCTTCCCAGGTAAGGGTAGAACAGCGGGCCTCCCCTGAGTTCCCCGAACGAGGTTACCAGCTCTTCGTACGTTGTCCGCAATCCGGGTTCAGGCCCACGAATACCCCTTATTTCGTCTTGATGGTCCGCAAGGGCCTCCAGGATCAACCGTCGGGCCTCCAATACTCGGGGATCGGCCCTAAAGGCATCGGCTAAAAGATGGTTCATTGTTTTCGACTCCAATGAATATGGGCGGCCTCCATGAGCACCGCGGCCGTCAGCTTCGCCCGCTCCACAAGGCTGTCCAAATGCATGAATTCCCCCTCGCTGTGAATGTCGGCGCCGCGAACGCCGAGGGAATCCACGACGGGCAGACCCTTGGAAGCAAGTATGTTTCCGTCGCTCGCGCCTCCGCTGGGCTTCCACTCAAGGATCAAGCCGAGTTCTTGACCGCAACGGCTTACATGGTCCATCAAGGCGCGGGTCCTTTGATCGAGGGTTTTGGGCGGCCGACGGCTCATGGTGTGGAGGTTCACGGAGATCCCGTCTCTCCGGTTCCCCTTTTTGGTAAGGCTTTCCAAGTTGTTCTTCACGACTGCCTCATCCTGCGAATCTCCGGCACGCACATTGAATCGGCACAGGGCAAAGTCCGGAACCACGTTCAGCGGTCCCCCTCCGGTCACCTCCGCGACATTTATGGTTATGCCCGGGTACGGACTATGATCGGCATTCAGTTCCACTATGAATTCCGCAAGGGCATTGATTGCATTCCTGCCCAGATGAGGATCTCTGCCGGCATGTGCGGCCCGTCCCCGGACCACGAGGGAATAGTTCGCTGATCCGCGGCGAGTGCTCACGAGGGCGCCGTCGGGTAGGCTCGGCTCAAAGAGCAACCCGAAGTCGCTTCGTGCTGCCGCGTCTTCAAGGAGATGAGCCGATCCTGGTGATCCTATCTCCTCATCCGGGTTAAGGATGACCTCCCAGCTTAACCCTTCCGAATACGCACTCATCTCGAAGGCCTGTAGGGCCGTGAGCATCACGGCGATGCCGCCCTTGGCATCAGCGGTCCCGGGCCCTCGAAGAATGTCGGCTTCCGACTCTCGGCAGATCTGAAACGGATGATCTTTCTGAGATACCGTGTCATAATGAATGCAGAGGAGTGCCCGGGGCTTTCCGGGACGAAACTTGGCGATCACGAGGGCATCACCCAACGGGGCTTTGAAGGGCTCGCCAACGTGGTTGATCAGGGCCTGCGGCGGAAGGGAAACGGCCTGCATTTGGCCCCCCAGGACTTTGAAATCCTCCTGCAGTAGGTTTAGGAGTGTCGTCAGTCCTTCACGGTTGTAGCTGCCGGAATTAACGGAGGCCCACTTCAGGACGAGGCCCGCCATAGGCTTGTGCCGGCTCGACAACCAATTAAGAATCACGGGGTCCATTCCACCTACCCGATGATACGGCGGCCCGTCTCCCCCGGCGGCCCGGAACCGGGATATGGAAGGCCGGTTTTGTTCGACGCCCGCGGGGTTCTGCGCGTATGGGCCTGACCCACCGGCGTAGCAAGCTCCATCGGCCATCATGGCAGGATCATCCGTTGAAGACAAGGCTTTGGAAGCCTTCCGGCGGGTGAAATGCCGGAGAGGTCCAAAACGATCATTGACAAGGTGAGCACAGTTGAACGCCACCCCGAGACAACTCGATCTTAGACTTGATCCCAGGATCACGGGCGCGGATGAAATCGAGGCGCGGCTTCTCCGTGTCGAGCGACTTTTAAGGGCCCTACGTTGGAAGGAGGACTTGGACGACGGGTTCCCGATTATTGTGGGACTCATCGGAGGCACCGGAACGGGCAAGAGTACTCTGTTCAATTCCCTCGCAGGATCGAGGATAAGCCGCGTAGGCGTGAAACGGCCATGCACCTATGGCCCGGTGATCTACCTCCACGAATCTTTTCGCGACGGATTGAGCCGCAGTCCCATGCTCGAGCCGCCGGATAACGATAACCCGAATGGACCTTTCGGCGGGAGCGCCGTGGTGACTCACACGGACCCGCGAATGATCGGCGTCGTTCTGGTTGACAGCCCTGATTTCGATAGCGTGGAGTCGGCCAACCGAATCATCGCGGACAACATCTTCATTTTGGCCGACATCCTGATTTTCGTGGCGTCACAGGAAAAGTACGGCGATATGAGCGGGTACCAGATGAGAGAGCTTGCCCGCCTCCTGCATAAGGAAAGATATTTCGTCCTAAACAAAGTGACGTCCGATACGGCCTATCAGGATTTCCGAACCGCTCTGGCGAAACTTGGGGAAGACGTGAACCGTCTGGTCCGAGTGGATCGGGTTGCCGGTCTTCCCGAGATCATAGCCGATGCGGACGAGAAATCCGGGCTAAGAGCCCTTCTGAACGGAACGATCGGGGCCGGTTCTCCGGCCGGTACGAGAATGCGGGAACTGAAGCGACTGGCCGCGGGAACGGTTTCGGCCCTTTCTGATCTTGAAACCGCGCTGAAGGCCCAGTCCGTGCGGGTGGGCTTCGTCAACGGGACCATAGAAGCCTTGAGGGAAAGTGTTTCCCGGACCATGATGAAGGAGATCGACTCGACGTTATCGGATACGACGAAAGCGCACGTCGAGGAGAGGCTGAAGGAGCTTCTAAGGAAGTACGATTTCTTCTTTGTCCCGCGCATGATGATCCGGGACTTTTTCAAACGCACCATAGGGACCGTTTTCGATATGTTCGGAAACGGCGGAGCGGGGGACGCGACGAAGGATACTTTGGCCGAAGACGTACGGGCCGTGCAGGCCGCGGCCAAAATCAGGCCCCTGGAATCGGCCGTTATCGAGCTTAACCGCGGAGTCGCCGATATCTTGGCGTCGGACCCCGCACTTGACGATTTGCGTCGCATCGTTAGAAGCGATGTCCCTACTTGGGGACCCACTGAGGCGGCCGACCGATTCAACGACATGTTTCCCGGGGTAGGGCCGATCCTGGAGCAGGAGTTCGCCCGTTTCAGGGAAGGGCTGTCCGGTACGGACGAGATCAAGCTTTACGGCGCTTACACCGTGTCGGCATTGATCCTGCTTACCGTGGAAATTGCCGTGGGTGGCGGGTTCGGATTATTCGACGTCCTCTTGAACGCGGTCATCGTGCCGTTCATACCGAGATGGTTGATCGACATGAAGGTCGTCGACCTTCTGCGTGACATCGCCGAAAGGGTGGATCATCAGTATCGGTCGGCCCTGGCGGGTATCCTTCAAAGCCGAGCGGACCTTTACGCGGGGGCTCTGAAAAAGGCCTTACCCGATGATTACGGAACAAAGCGCTTGAACGCGATGAAAAAGGACCTGATGCGCCTATATCCCGGAGAGGCCGGGTAGAGTCGATAATTCCATTCTTCCGGCCGTCAATCCACAGCATTGTTGAGAACCGGGAGTGGGCTGAAAGCTCGTGCAGCCTCGTACAATGGACGAAGCTTCTTAAGTCGGCAGCATTGTCCGCGGGTTGCCCGTCGTTCGGATGGTTCTTGCGGCAGCACCTCGGTCGTCTCGTTGACATGAAACCGATTACTGCGGACCGGACCGACGGAGAGGGTTCCCCATGGATGACGGCACAAGAGATAAGAAGAAGGTGCGATGAGACTGGTTCACTACATAGAAATACGGAATTTCAAGATATTCGGCGATACAAAGAGAATAGAGCTGGACCACCCGGCGGTGATCATCGGGCCCAATAACTGTGGAAAAACTAGTGTTATCCAGGCGTTATCCCTTTGGTCGCAGGCCGTCGGCACTTGGTACGAACCCCGGAGGAACTCAAAGGCCAAGGAAAGAATTTCAGCCCCGTTGAATCGCCTCAGCATAGTCTCGGTGCCGGTGCGGCGAACTCGCTTCTTCTGGCATGATGCAAAAGTCCGTATTGGAAGAAAAGACGACATCCCCTTGATAATAGCCGTCGGCGTCGAATTCGAGGGACGGGTGCATTCTGTTCCGGTCCGCTTTCGTAATCAGGGAGAAGACTTGGTCTATTGCACGCCGGATGAGAGCGTCCGCAATAACTTACGCCTTATGGAGTACGCCGCGTCGATAAGTGTTGAACTTCTGTATCCCATGTCAGGCCTGGAAATCGAGGAACCCGTTCTTCAGCCGGGTCGTATCGGTGTCCTGCTGGGCCAGGGTCAGACCGCTCAGGTATTGCGCAATTTGTGTCTGATGGTTTACCTCGATTCGAAGGAGGACTGGCAGAAGATCATCCGCTTGATGCAGAGGCTTTTCCATGTGGTCCTGGGATTACCTGAACAGACCGCTCGCGGCGCGGTTGATCTGACTTATAGACAGGAAGGGGTCAAAGAACCTCTCGACATATCCGCGGCCGGTCGCGGCTTTCAGCAAATGCTCCTCGTTTTCGCTTACCTATTTTCTCACAAACACGGCGTACTTCTCATTGATGAACCTGACGCACACCTTGAAATATTGCGTCAAAAGCAAGTGTTCGTGTTGCTTCGAGACGTTGCGTCGCAGAACAATTCTCAAGTTGTGATGGTAACCCATTCCGAGGTCGTTCTCGAAGAAGCGATGGATACCAATCTCACGTTGGTCCTTGATGGGAACAGCGACAATTTGGCGAAGAAATCGGATATCCGTCAGAGTCTCAGGGTCTTCGGGGCCGAACACTATATCCGTGCCCGGCAGGCCGGCTACGTGCTCTATGTCGAAGGCGGCACCGATGCTTGCATCCTGCGCGCATTGGCGGAAAAGATCGACCATCCGGCCGCCCGGTCGTGGGACGAGCGTATCAACACTTTCTATGTTGCGAACAACTATCCCGAAGACACGGCCGATAGCGAGTTGGAGCGCGTGGAAGGCGGTTTCGGCATCACTCCCAAGGACCATTTCAACGGCCTCCGAAAGATACTCCCCGGGCTGAAAGGGCTTGCCCTGCTCGACAACGACGGCCGCAACCGCAGGGATTTTGCTGCGGAGGACGGTAGCCTTCGGATCTGCTACTGGAAAAGGTACGAGGTGGAGAACTACTTCATCACTCCGAACCTACTGAGAGCCTTTTGCGCCCTTCGACGCGATCAATCGGGCTTGTTCGGCCCGGATAGGCAGACCGTTGAAGAGGTAATCAACGAGACTATCGAAACACAGGTTTTTGGCGGCAATGAACGAGACATCGAGACTTGGCGGGGATCGCCTCCCGATGCCGCACGTCTGATCTGGGAGTCAAAGACGCAATATGTCAAAATTAGCGCTTTGGCAGAGGAGTTCTTCCGGCGATTATCGCGAAAGACCGGGATGCCGATGCTTCTTACAAAGGGGGAATTCCATCGATTGGTGGACTTGGTCGATCCTTCGAGCGTTCCCGAAGAAGTCAAAGAGAAGCTGGACCTGTTGACGGATCTTTTCGATCATGCTCGACCGATTTACGACGATAACTCGCAAGGACCGTCGTAAAGGAGACTGCACAAGTCTGTGGGTCGGTGAGCACAACGATCCAAGACGCTAAGAAGTCGAAGGCTCTTGGAATTTGCCGGCGTTGTTGAGCTTTCACGCCGCTCGTTGGTTCTGGGCCGGGTTCGCTGGGACCGAGGAAGATATCGAAGCGCCGGAATATCTGTTTTCCGCCCTTGAAGACGCGCCCCGGCGAGTTCAGGCCCCCTTTCCCCACGCATCAATACACTTCCCTGATGAGCTGGAAAGCCTCTGCGGCCCCGCATCCCGCCACACTTCCCCACCTAAGCGCCATGGCACGGATTATCTCTTCCGATCGCGGATGGGGACAGTCACGAATTTCGCTCTTGTAGAAACGCAGTGCCCTAATCTTAACATCCAGGTAATCCGAAACGTTTATGAAGAAATTAGGCGAGAATGGATGACCCACGCTCTGAAACGACCATTCGGTGGAAGATGGTACTTCGTACGCATATATCTTTCGGACCGTCGAGCCTACCATGGGTCTTGCGGCAATGAGCGTAGCCCGATTGACGAGGGAATGATCAATGTTCAGATCCCCCCCATGGTGGGTGAAGACAATGTCCGGGTTCGTGAGCGCCATTATGTCTTCCACCGCCTGCGCAATGGTCAAGAGGGGAACCGTATCGAAACGGTTGTCCGGGAAGTCCCCGCGTAAGAGACTTTGCACGCCGAGCATCGCGGCCGCTGATCCCGCTTGCTCTCTGAGTGCGTTAACCATGTTCGCGGATTCATGCTCCGCGATCTTTCGTCGAGATTTGATCCCTTCTCCCAGGATCGCCGCCCAGACTCGGTGGCCTTCCGCGGCAAGCCGAGCCATGGCGGCCCCGCATCCTAGGACTTCATCGTCCGGATGAGCTGCTATTACTAGGACGTTCAAGCTTGACTCCCGTCTCTCGTGCTGATTCGGAATCGGCGAACACCGCTGTTACGTGCCGGGTCGCACATCGAGAACCATCTCAAT
>JAZDOF010000061.1:0-6771 GCA_043799015.1 Pseudomonadota bacterium
TCCGTATCCTCGACATGGCCATTCAGATGGCATGGGGCCTTCATTATGCTCACGAACGAGGGCTGATACACCGGGACGTCAAACCTGCCAACGTCATGGTTACGTCCCAGGGTATAGCCAAGATAGGTGATTTCGGCCTCGCCAAGGCACGGGAGCAACGGGCCGCGGGGGCCGCCAAGGTCGAGGAAGTAGGCGGTTACACGCCCCACTACGCTGCCCCGGAACAATTGTACGGAGGGACCCTAACAAGAAAGACCGACATGTGGTGTTGGGCGGTCAGTGTGGTGGAGATGTTGGCCCACGGCGTACAGTGGAGCCTCGGCCCGGCAGCGGCCGAATATCTAAAGGAATACGTGGTGGTCGATGGACCGGGTGATAAAGTTATCAGACCTCCCCGGGCCGTGGGAAGAGTCCTCCAAGCCTGCCTTGAAACAGCGGCGGAAGATAGACCCAAGGATCTGCTTAGCGTCACCGAGGTCCTTGAAGACGGTTACCGGGACATAACCGGTCGCCCTTACCCGAGAAAAGCACCGAAGACGAGCCTGACCAACGCCGATGTGCTCAACAATTCAGCACTCTCCATGCTTGATTTGGGCAATTCCTCCGCCGCGTTCACCCTGTGGCGATCCGCGGTCAAGATGGAGCCCCAGCACCCGGAGGCCACCTTCAACTTGGGGCTTATGCGCTGGCGATCAGGAGAGCTCACCGACCTATCCTTGCTCAGGGAACTGGGGGATGTGGCGAACACTCATACCGCCCGGTGGAAGCCTCGTTATCAACTGGCCCTTGCTCATTTGGAACGCGGGGATTTCGAGCACGCGGAGAAAATCTTAACGGAGCTTCGGTCGCCCGATGCCGACGAAAAGGAAATCGAGGAAGCGCTTCGTGCGGCAAAGCAAGGGACCGGAGAACGTATGAAGCTTGAGACAAGCTTTACCGAAACGTTCACCGGTGAATCCGTCGGATGTATATCGGGCGATGGAAAGTTTGTGGTAACGCTGGTCGGTGACGGTATCGAAACTTTCGGAGATCTCGGCGGCGAGCCCCCTTACGGCCTGAACATCCGGGACGCGGCGACCGGAAGGACCCTGCGGACCCTGTGCCGATTATCGACACCGCCCCGCTGCCTGGCCGTCAGCAGGGACGGGAGACTTGTCCTCACCGAAGGTGATCCTTCCGTGTTGCTGCTCTATGAAACGGCCAAGGGAAAGGTCGTGCGGCGTCTTAGGGGCGCCCCGGGCTCCATATACAGCACGGCTTTCAGTGCGGACGGACGTTATGCCCTTTCCGCCGGGGATTTCGATCATGTGGCGCTCTGGGACTTGGCAAAAGGGGTTACAGCGAGGTCGGTCCAATCCCCCCGGACCGGAATCACCACGGTCAAGTTCGGTCCGGATCCCCGGTACGGTCTGACCGGGGACCGTGACGGCAGCCTGTGTTATTGGAACTTCCATCATCGTCTATTGGTGCACACCCTTCAAGGACACGACGGGGCGATAATCGCCATCGCGGTGAATGCATCGGGCACCCTTGCCCTTTCCGGCGGAGAGGACCGAAAGATGTTCCTTTGGGACCTGACCTCCGGACAGAGGGTTCGGGAGTTCGTCGGTCACGGGGATAAGGTCACGGGTGTGGCTTTCCGGCCTGATGAAGACCACGCCTTGTCCGCCTGTAGCGATGGCGACATAAGGCTTTGGGAGACTTCCACCGGGAGGTGTTTGCGCACTCAAGAAACGCACGCGCCGCTGCACCGGTTTTCCGTTTCCGACGATGGAACCCGAGCCCTCGTGGTCGGCATTGACGGCGATTATTCCGTCTGGAGCATCTCCGGCCGCCGGACGCCCTATACGGCCCCTCTGGCATTGGCACGCTTCCAGAGTACCGAAAGCGCTTTGTCTCAAGAATCCGAGTTCGAGACGTATATATCCAAAGCCCGAGACACGTTGGACCTTGGGGGTCTTATGGACGCGATCCAACAGGTGAAACGGGCGAGGGCCGTTCCCGGACACTACAGACATCCCAAAGCCATGGAGGTTTGGAAACGGCTTGGTAGTCTCCTGCCCAGAAAAGGGCTTCGCGGAGGATGGAACACCCTGACTCTGGAAGCTCACAGCGGAACGATATCCGCCGTCGCCTGCGACCGCTTGGGCAGGAAGGCGGCAACCATCGGCGCCGACGGTATGCTCAAGCTCTGGGACATTGAAACCGGTCGACTCATCAATGGTATGTCGTGTGATCCCTCTGCCGTGATCAGTATGTGTATAAGCGATTGCGCAGAGTACGTTCTGCTGGAGCTACCCTCGGAATATGAGATGATCTCGGTGAAACAAGGGGAGCCGGTCGTCACTTTCGACGCGAGGTTCCCCGAAGAACCTTTTGCCGGTCTGAACGGTCTCTACGTTTTTCAGAAATTAGGGCGCGAGCTGGTGGTCAAGGATGAAAAATCCGGAGCGGTTGCGGCCGCGTTCCACATGAATCCTCCGGCCTCGGCGTGTTTTACGCCCGACGGGAAGTTCACCCTGGAGGCGGGACAGGACCGTATTTTCGTGCGACTAACCGCCTATGGTGCGACGGCTCCGGACGCTGCCGCAAGCACGCTGATCGGACACTCGGGGGCCGTGCTTTGCGTGGCGGTGACCTATGACGGCGTGCATGTGTTGTCCGGGTCCGCGGACTGCACGCTCAGATTGTGGAATATTACCGATGGCACATGCATACGCACCTTTGCCGGGCACCAGGGGCCGGTAACTTCGGTATGTCCGACCCTTGACGGCCGCTACGGCCTCTCGGCGGGGAAGGACAAGACCTTGAAGGTATGGGACCTCGAATCCGGAAATTGTCTGAGATCGTTCGAGGGTCATACCGGCAACATTACACGCGCTGTTCTCAGTACGGACGGAATGACCGCTCTGTCGGCCGATGAAGGTGGGACGGTCAAGGTCTGGGTACTCGATTGGGACCTTCAGGACCGCCCTTGGTGCGATTGGGACGCCGGTGCCATGCCCTACCTGGACGCATTCATAGACCTCCGCGTCGTGTCCGGGCTATATCGATCGGGTGAACCGCTCAAACCGACCAAACGTGAATTCGATGACCTCATGTTCATTATCGGTTGCGCGGGGTACGGCTGGCTGATGCCCGCAGGAGTGCGGAAAAAGCTGTTCGAAAGGGCCGGGTCCTCCGGTCCCGGGGGTGCGCCGTCCCAGGACGGTTCGGGGAGCATCCACGTCGACCAGGCGGTGACGGCTCCAAAAACCGGCACGAAGACTCGGAGCGAACGCTCCTCACGCAAGGACGGAGGAAAAAGATCATGGTGGAAGACCGCGGTTCTGAGCCTAGCGGTTATTGGAGCATTTTCAACGGCCCTCTATTTCGGTTTCTCCAAATGGTACGCCATGGAGTACGGGCACAGGCTGGTGGATTTCGCCGGTAACGGCCAAAACGAAAAGATCGTTGAGTTGCTGGAATGGGGTGTTAATCCCAACACTGCAAATGCCGGGGGAGTCACGCCCCTGATGGTTGCCTCGGAAAAAGGGCATCCGGATACGGTTGAGCTCCTTATCAACAAGAAGGCGGATGTAAGCAACAAGGACCTACACGGCCGTACGGCCCTTCTACTGGCGGTGACCAACCGGCACGATCCCATAGTGGACCTCCTTTTGAGAAGAGGCGCCAATCCCAACCCGGCGACAATTGAAGGTCTGACTCCCTTGCTGGCGGCATCGGAACAGGGGAAGCTCGATACCGTCAGGTTGCTCATATCCAAAGGCGCGGACGTGAACCATCAGGATCGCCAAGGCCGGACCGCGCTCATGGCAGCCGCGGAGAAAGGACATGCCGATACGGTCTTCGCACTGCTGACAAACGGCGCCAAACCCGACATCAGGGCTGAGGACGGTAATACGGCCCTTACCTACGCGGCCCGGGACGGATTCCACAATGTCGTTCATGTGCTGCTGGGTGCGGGCGCTGATCCGGGAATCAGAAACGTGGCCGGAAATACCGCGATCGACTTGGCTTCCGCAAATGATCACAGGAATGTCGTCAGACTGATAACCAGTTGGACCATTGAAGTGGAAATGGCCCGGGCCCGCAAATTCGATTCCGGCACCTCACGTTCGAGGTCGCGCCGGAGCTATTGACTGAATGGAACCTATGTTAACGGCTTCAATTGATATGCATATTGACAATGTAATTACAGCGAGATAACGTATGGATGTGGATTATCGAATCGTTATTGAGGACTACTCTTTCACCTGGGATCCGGCAAAGGCCGAGCTGAACATCAGGAAACACGACGTGACCTTTGACGAAGCCTGTGAGGTTTTCTTCTATCCCTACTACGACATGGTCGACGTGAGTGTCCATGAGGAGCAACGGTGGGCCTTCATCGGATACTCCAGGCGCGGCCGCCTGCTTCACGTAACGGCGGTGGATGGGGGAGACGACGCTTGGCGGATAGTCTCGGCGAGAGAGGTTACGTCGAAAGAACGGAAGAACTATGAAGAAGATGATGATACCTGCTAAGGACCGTCCGAGCAGGCCGGTTACCATCAGGATGCCGGTCGACTTAATAGAGGACCTGAAGAGGGTCGCTCCGACGAAAGGCATGTCGGGCTATCAATCTCTGATAAAGTATTACGTAGGCCAAGGCTTGAGGGATGATTTGGAACTGCTTCGGCACGAGGCAAGGATGGAGAAGCTGGAGATCGCCTTGGACGAGATGGGGCTGGCATCCGAGCAGAAGAGTCGGATCCGGGAACTGTTGGAAGGCTCTGCGGAAACGACCATCTGATCGGGTCATGTCGAGCTTCGCCCGAGCGCATGGCCGACAATGAGGTTGCTGCCGCTACCCCCGTTCGCTTGGTACAATAAATGAAGCGTCTTCCCACGATTGATTTTCTGATGAAGTTGGCCGCTCAAGAGGCCATACGTGCCGGATTCGTTCAGCTTGACCCGGAACATCTGCTTATAGCCGTTTCGAAGTTTTCCGAATTGGATTCGAGTTTTGCCCGCGGTAGTTTGGACGACGAAATCATGCTCACCATGTTGGAAAAGGAGCTTCAGGGAGTAAAAGAGGCCCTGACCCGATTGCCGTTCGGCACCGGAGAGCTTCGGCGTAGAATCCGGGCCAAGATGGGACGGGGAGACCGGAAATACGCGGGGGGCGTGATCCAACGGACCCCGGAAGCTAAGCGGCTGTTTGAGCAGGCGAACTCGCTGGCCAAGACGGCAAAGGCACCGTACCTGACGGCAGTGCATCTATTGGAAGCAATTTACAGGGAACCCACGGGACACCTAGCGGAAATCTTCGGCGAAGCGGCTTTCAAGCCCAAGCCCATGGTGTCCCCTAGTCCGGAAGACGCGGCTATGGAATCCGTGAGGGACCGCGTTCGGCTTGTGGTGGATCGACGGTCCGCACCCGAAGCAGGCCCTTCTCCCCTTGCCTTGTCCGAACTGGCCCGGAGTGCCGAGGCGCTCACGTCGAAGCTTGATGAAAAGACAATAGGAAACAGGGCCGGCATCCATGGCTTTGTTCAAGGACTCTCTCAAGCCGAATTCCTGGCCGCCGACGCCTCCCGTTGCGGTCCCAAGTCCCTCTTCCTCTTCATCGGACCACCCAAGTCGGGAATGGCCCAACTGGCCCGGTCCGCGACGGAAATCCTGGGAAAACCCTTCAAACGGTATCCCATGCGTTCCTTCTCGGATGCCGAACAGGCCCGGTCGCTCGTGGGGCCCGTGTCATGGAAGAGCGGCTCTTCACCGGGTATGCTGACGGAATTCGTCGCGCACCGTCCCGAGGCTTTCTTGGTGTTTTCCGAGATCGAAAAAGCCCATCCTCTTGTTATTGATTACCTAGTCCGCATTATCGACGAAGGGAAAACCGACGACCCCTTTACGGGCAGGGCCGTGGATTTTCGTAACACGATCGTGATTCTAACCACCCATGCCTGCTCCGCATTCCAAGATACGTGGCCGCCTCCGGAGGTGAGCTTCGCGGATGAAACCACGCTTCGCCGGGCACTCCTGGATGCCGTCATGAAAGAGACCGATGCCGTTTCAGGTCTCCCGGTTTTTCCCGAAGCCCTGCATTCCCGTATGCTCAACGGTCACGTCCTCCTGTTCGATCAGCCGGATATCCACCAAATGGAGCGGATTGCGGAAGCCGAAATGAGACGAACGGCAGGACTCATGAAGGGAGTGCACGGCAAGACCGTGGAGTTTGCCGCGGAGGTCCCCCTGTACTTGGCATTACGCGAAGGGGCCGATTCCGATCCGCTTACGATGCGGTCCAGGGTGGAATCTTTCGTTAAGACGGAGCTGTTCAATCTGTCCCGTTTATGGACTCCGGACAAGCTGGAGGCCATGCTGGCGGCCGCGGACAGGATCGTTTTCGAGGTGGATGCCAAAGAACGGTTTTCCCCGATGGTGGAGGCATTCATAGAAGCGGACCCGCGTCCGAGGGTGCTCTTAGTAGCGGACCGGGAGATAGCGGACCTCTGGACCAAAGTCGTTCCGGACATCGACTGGATGGTCGCCGCGGACAAGGATACATTAATCGGGCTCTTGCAGACTTCGGAGATCGACGCGGTTCTTCTCGACCTTCTTGTTCAACCTTGGAATGAAGCGCCCAAACTCCTTTTTGACGCGGACATGACCGTCAACCAATTCGATCAAGTCCCCGTCGCGTCGCGGCAGCTCTCATTCGGCCGTGAGATGCTGATCACCCTTCGGCGGAACGCTCCGGACACGCCGTGCTTCCTTGTTTCG
>JAZDOF010000097.1:0-3393 GCA_043799015.1 Pseudomonadota bacterium
ATTTGGGACATGCCTCAAGCTACTACAGGTTTGGACGGAAATCGACATCGGTGTGGCCCATGGTTTATGCAACGTTGAAGAAAATCGATCCGGTCGGGCCGAATTAACGTTACTATATTACTGTAACGGACTGATCGTAAAGTTGTTTTCCATGGTAGAATTATTGCCGGATACTTGACTGCCGCACCACGAGATGATACACGGAGAACAGCAAGCATCTCTCGCAGGAACCCCGCTTGCGATCCATGATTCATCAGATCAATGACACAAGTATTCATAAATCCGCAGGTCCGGGAAGGGTGCACGTTTTCCCGTCGAGTGATCCCCTGCCGGATTTCATGCCCGGGACTCGCTCTTGAGCACACGAAGAAGAGACAACAGCTCGGGCACGTCATCCTGGATGATGCTCCACAGCGTATCGTCATCTATGCCGAGATAGCCGTGAATCAGCCGGTTGCGGGTGGCGATCATCATGCGCCAAGGGATCTCCGGATGAGATGCCCGGGTTTCATCCGGAATATGGGTTGCGGCTTCGCCGATCAACTCCAGATTGCGAAGGGCGGCATCGTAAGCGATTCCCCTCTCCACGAAATCAGCCTGGTCAAGGCCGTGGGTGTAAGCCATAACCTTTTCGGCAAAACCTATCATATCATCGAGATAAAACCGCCATTCCCGTGAACCTGGATCACACATAGACCCGCTCCTGTTCGATATAAAAACGCAGTTCGGGACGCAGGGCCTTTTCGGTGACCAGATCGACCCGGCAGCCCAACAGATCTTCGAGATAGAATTGTACGCCGAAGAAGCGCTTGGATGTGGCAGGTCCGTTGAAGGCGACCAACACATCTACGTCGCTGCCGCTTTCCGCCGTGTCGCGGGCCGTGGAACCGAAAAGCGCCAGACGAGTGATGCCGAAACGGGCCTGCAGCTCCGGTTTACTTCGGGTCAACAGATCGAGGGCACGCCGTCTTGTCATCTTTCAAACTCCCGGATCCACTTTCTCTCATAACCGGTTCAACGGCAGTCTCTTGAATGCCATGGACGCGTGAGCCCGCTTGAATTCCTCGGACAAATATACCATGTACCGTCGGGTGCGCAATACATGAGAAGGTTCCGATGGGTTGCCCGGCCTTCCGGCAGGAGCCGGGGAACGAGGTCTCTCATGATCCCGGAGGTATGATGCAAACGCGGTCGATTGCGAAGATCGGGCACGGACCGCTTCTCATGATCGATGCCGATGTGTTGTCAAGGATGGTAATCGTGGGAATCCTGTTTCTTATCGGTGTGGATTTACATGAGAAGTTTTGGCTGGTCTTCTTTATTTTCGCCGCGGTGGGGGCTTTCATGTACCAACCGGCAGAGATAATCCAGAACGTCCTCGTGAAAAAAGGTGAATGACGTTCTTCGTTTCTTCGCCGGTCGGGAAAACGGCACGGTGCCGGCGCTCGGTACCGTGAACCACTCAGCGCCGTGCCGTCTTCATCTATGGGTGCGCTATTTGTGAATGAACTCCGCCTTAGCCCGCGCCCCTTTCTCTACGAATGTCTTCAGGCCGATGCGGTTGTCTTCGTAGTTCCAGCATTCGCCGAAACGTTTGGCTTCTATTTTGAGGCCTTCGTCCACGGTGGTCCTTGCACCTTCCAAAATGGCCTGGACTGCGAGTTTGTCAATGACTTTGGAGTGATGTCCGATATCCAAACCCGGAACCGAATCGGGCGCATCCGGCAGTGGGTTCATCTCCATGAGCTTCACTTGGGCTGTTCCTGCGGCCAGCGCTCGAGCCAGTTCCTCCGCACGCTCCAACACATCCCCGTCCACCTCTTCGTTGATCAGACCGTACTCCAACGCCTGAGCGGATGAAATGGGATTGGCGGTGCGGATCATCTCCGAAGCCTTCTCAAAACCGATGAGTCTCGGGAGCCTCTGAGTTCCTCCCATGCCCGGGATGAGTCCCAGATTCACCTCGGGCTGCGCGACAAACACCTTCACTCCCTTTGGAGCAACCCGGGCCGTGCAGCACATGGCAAGTTCGCAACCGCCCCCGAAGGCCAAACCATTCATTGCGGCCACCATGGGCTTGCCGATCTTTTCGAGCTCGGCCGATGCTATCTGTCCCTTACGGGCGAATCCCTCGGCTTCCTCGGGAGCGGTCAGGCCGGCCATCTCCTTGATGTCCGCACCTGCAACGAACGCCTTGTTTCCGAACCCGACGACGACGCCCGCCTTGATATCGGGGTCGTTCTTGATGATATCGCAGTACTCAAGCAACTCTTTGAAGACCTTGGTGTTGAGTGCGTTTAGTGCTTGCGGACGGCGGATGGTGATTACTCCGATGTCGCCTTTCTTTTCGAACAGCACGTCACGAATGTCCCACGGTTTTCCGGAAGCGGCCTGCTGCTGAAGGCATTTGGACACGGGCATGCCGTCATACTTCTTTGCAAACGCCTCAACCAACGCCAATGCCTTGTCCACTCCCATGGAGTTCATCAGTGCAAACGGCGCTTTCATATCCAAGGCAACTTTGACGGCGAAGTCGAAATCAGTGACGCTGATAACTCCCGCGTCGACGATTTCGCACACCATGGCGAAGTATGCCCCCAGAATCTCCTCGGTGATGGCCTTTTCCTTATCCTCGGGAACTTCAACCGTTTCTCCCCGTGCGGCCACTTCCCAGTCGGAGTTTGTGTCCACCATCTTCTGGAGCCTATCCGGCACCCTGTACCACGGGACGAGCAACTCGTGCATTTGCGACAGACCGTGAACACAGATCGGGTTGCCGCCCGTAAGATTCTGAGCGGTCAGGGGGCCTACGCCCATTCCCAAACACTTGCCGGCTACCGAGTCGACCTGCTTCGAATCTCCGAGACCGCCGTCGATACACTGAATGCAAGCCACCATGAGCCCTTCGAATACCGGATCAACTGCATAGGCGTAACGTGACCCCACCTTGAGCGGGAATTTCCCGAGGTGCTCGTAGAAGCGCATCAAAAATTCCGCCAGGCCGGGATCGGAGTCCTTGCCGGGGATGATCTCGATGGCCGGATTGCGGTCCGCGGGAAAGAAGTAATGCGCGCCCAAAGAGCGTCCCTTGATCTTGAGATCGCTGAAGATCCGCTCAGGCTCCAAATGGGAGGAGTTGCTTGCCAATATGGTCTGGTCGGAAACCAGCGCTTCCACCTGGTTGAAGATCTTGCGCTTCAGCTGAAGGTCTTCGGTGGCGGCTTCGATGACGAGATCCGCGCCCTTGAGCCGGCCATAATCCGACGTGAACACGACCGAGCTCTTGATCGCTTCTACTTGATCAGGCTTGAGCTTGCCTTTTTGGCCGGCCTTGTCCACCTTCTTGCCGAGTTTTGCCTTCCCCGCTTCCAGGGCCTTCTCGGCGACGTCGAC
>JAZDOF010000098.1:0-2261 GCA_043799015.1 Pseudomonadota bacterium
AATGTGTCCAAAGGAATGGTGGCTGCGCCCAATAACTTCCCCGACGCGGGAGTTTACGGCCTGTTCACGGAGAATACGACCATGTGCCGAGTAAAACTGACGGTTCCGGTCAACGGCAGGTAAGATTACGAATGTGACCGAAAAATGAGATTCAAGGAGGTTGGAATGAGCGCCCGGGAGAATCCGAAGGCGACGATACTCGTCATCGACGACGAGCAAATCGTCCACGAAAGCGTCCGTCGTATCCTTGAGGAAGAGGGATATGGGGTGGACGGAGCGTTTCGGGTGAGTGAGGCCCTTGGTAAGCTTTCGCAAGGGTCGTACGACCTCGTGTTGACCGATCTCATGATGCCGGATGAGAGCGGCATGAAGGCGGTCGAGGCGGTAGCTCGAGACCATCCACATTGCGGTGTGGTGATGTTCACAGGCTTTTCCACGGTGGAATCCGCGGTGGAATCCATGAAGCTCGGCGCTCTGGATTACCTCCCCAAGCCGTTCACTCCCGATGAACTGTTGGAAACCACACGGAGAGCGGTCGGCAAGGTGTTCAAGCTGAGGCGGGACAGAGAGATCGAACAGACGTACTCCGAAGCGGAAAGGGCGATCAAGTCCAGCCTCGACATCAAGGAAGTGCTGAGCCTTATTTGCGGCAGCGTGACCCGGCTGCTGAAGGCCAAAGGGAGCACAATTTATCTTTACAAGAAAACCGACCAAGTCCTGGAGCCGGTTCTATCCAAGGGCCTCAGCGAGGAGTATACCGAGAAGGGCGTGATTCAGGCCGGAATGAGCATTCCCGAAGGATTTGAGGCGTCGGGCCCGGTCCTTATCGAAGAGCCTGAGTTCGCCAAACGGCTCCAGTATCCCGACGCGGCCAAGAAAGAGGGGATCAAGAGCATCATGTCGGTCCCCCTCAAGTTCAAGGGCGCGGTGCTCGGGTTCTTACGGGTTTACAGCGGTGAGAAGCGCTTGTTAAGCGACGACGAGATGGACATCTTGGAAAAATTCGCGGAACAGAGCGCAAGAGCCATTGAGAACGCCATGTCGTATGAGCGCCTCCGGGAAGACATCGAGAAGCTCAAGAAGCGAATGCCGGGGATGTACGCGCAGGAAGACGCATAGCTCGAGATTTTTCAAACGCCTGTTCAGTATCCAATAATCAGAGCTTCGACAGGAGTGTGGCAAATGGAAAAAAAGCAGGGCAAAATCCTTGTGCTGGACGATGAGCAGATCGTTCTCGATAGCGTGTCGCGGGTCCTCGGAGAAGATAACTACGATGTAACCCTATGCAAGAGTGCGGAACAGGCGCTGGAAGAGATCAAGAAGGGCGGCTACGACGTCCTGATTACGGACCTGAAAATGCCCGGAATGGACGGCCTTCAGGCCATGGAGGCCATATACGAAATCGACCCGGACATTTCCATGATCATGGCCACGGCATATTCCACGGTCGATACTGCGGTAAGGGCGATGAAGATCGGCGCGTTCGACTACATCAAGAAGCCCTTTACTCCCGATCAGCTCTCGGAGTTGGTTCAGAACATAATGGCAGACCGGAGGAAACGGTACGAGAAACGTTACCGCGAGGATACCTTCGAGGAGATCAAGAAAGCCATCGGGGCCACCCTCAGCCTCAAGGAGGTCCTTGGACTGATCGTCGAGGGCGTTGTCAAGGTTATGAAGGTAAGAGGTTCCAGCCTCAGCCTGCTCGACAAGAAACGCGAGCAGCTCCGCGTTTTCGCTTATCACGGATTGAGTAAGAACTACGTGGACAAAGGCCCGCTGGACTCCTCCAAGAGTATCGGCGAGGTGATTCTGAACGGCAAGCACGTCCTGGTTAAGGACGTGACCAACGACCCCAGGGTGCAGTACCCGAAAGAGGCAATGTGGGAAGGCATCGTTTCAATCCTCAGTATCCCTCTGATAGTCAAAAACAAGGTCATAGGTACACTTCGAGTATACACGGGCGCTCCTCGGGAGTTCTCGGACGAGGAGATCAATTTCCTTTTCGGCTTCGCGGAACAGGTGGCGATGGCCGTCGAGAATGCTCGTTCCTACGAAGACGTTAAGGACGAGTACGAGGCTCTCAGGGATGATCTATGGGAGTACTTCGACAAGGATGGATGGTTGTAGGTGGTGGGGCGGAAAACATTCACCGCGACGGCTCGCTGAATCCGGAAAATCAAACCACAAAGGCACCAAGACACAAAGAGGAATGCTCATTGATTTGCGAATCGTGCCCGCTTAAGTCCTCACCCCCAACC
>JAZDOF010000101.1:0-2395 GCA_043799015.1 Pseudomonadota bacterium
CAAGAACTGGAGCCCCCTGCCCGGCCGGATACCCATGATCGAGACCCTGCCCAAGTTTGTCCTGATCCTAAAGGACATTCCGTTCCTGGGATGGTACGAAGAAGGCCGGCTGCTCCAGGATACCGAGATCTGCATCGGCAAGCAGAATGCGTGGACTGAAACCGGCATTTACCTGGTAAAGGAAAAGGATGCCAATCATATATCGAGGAGTTACACGAACGCGTACGGGCAGCCCGCACCCATGCCCTGGGCCTTGAGGATTTACGACCACGTGTGGATACATACCGGGGACATAACGGGCGGGTATTGCTCCCACGGATGTATCAATCTGCCGTTAATGCCTTCAAGGGAGCTGTTCCGGTGGGCGGACAACGGCACGGTGGTGATGATCATCGAATCCCTGAAAGACCTCCCGTCGGTCCTGGCCAGAAACAGCTCGAACTGCTTGCTTTTCACGGAGGGATGTGCGTCGATCGGGCATGGCGAACATTGAGGCGTCCGGTCTTGACGTCCTCGGACGAGCTCGATCCCGGATGGCGCGAGTGGCTCAGCAAGTCCTGCCTCATCTGCTCCTCCAGGGCTTGGAGCTCCGAATCACCCCGCAAGGAGCCGAAGATCCCGTCCAGGTATTTTCTTTCTTCGAGAATCCTCAGGCTGACGGGGAAGTTCAGATGGTAGCACCAACTGCACAGCAGCAGTTTGTAGTCATTGATCCAGACCATCTCTTCATACGGGACCTGTTCTCGCCGCCGCACCTTGGCAAAGAGCTCCGTGGTGTAGGCCGACGGGTGAGGCTTCAAGCCCAAGGTGACCACGCCGTTGAGCGGCGCGCCGGGTTCGAGATGGGCCAGCATCACCCGGATGATATCCAGTTTGTCGGCGTCACGGACTATTCGGGTGATCAGGTCCAGATTGGATGATATGCCCGATGGGACCGACCGGCGATTGTGCAGGAATACGGCCCCGAGAACCAACCGGCGATGCTCCGGGGTACAGTCGGAGAGAACGCCTCTTTTGCGTAGCGTATCGACGCCCAATCGAGCGTGATTGGCGGAGGTCCTATCGTTGAAGGTGCGGAATTGCGCGTACTGCGGAAAGCGGCCCACATCGTGAAAGAGCGCCGCCATGTGAGTCAGCCGCGCAAGGGGGGCGGGCAAGTCCAGTGCCGCCGTGATCTGTTTCGAGACTTCCAGGACCTTGATCGTGTGATCTATCTTGACCTTTATATTGGTATCGTCTTCCGAGCTCACGCCCGTGAACTCGAGTGCAAAGGCCTCGAACCAAGCCAGGTATTCATCAAGACGGGTCGTCATTCGTATTCGCTCACCCTGTTAAATACAAAAGGGCCGGAGTCGCAACCCCGGCCCAGCAACGCACTCAAACCACCCTGGTTATGGCAGCATCCGCTACACCTTCTTCACATTGACAGCCTGAGGCCCCTTATTGCCCTGTTCGACCACGAAATCGACCTTTTCACCCTCGGCCAGGGACTTGAAGCCCGCCCCTTCAATGGAGCTGTAGTGGACAAACACATCCTGCCCTTCGTCCGTTTCGATGAAGCCATAGCCTTTCTTCTCGTTAAACCACTTTACTCGACCTTCCGCCATTTGCTGAATCCTTCTTTACTTCTGTCATTGTATTCTGGTACGTTACTTCAGGAGCTGCTTTGAAACCGTTCCGCTCGGGCGAAAGACCGATTTCCCGCATAACCCAAAATATCGACCACCTCTTGTTGACCGGCAGGCCAAGGATAAACGTTAAGCGGAAAAATGCAAGAGGTAAATGCGTTCCGATACCGCGAAGCCGCCGGCTCATCGGAGGACTGCCATGGAAGGAGTGACTTGTGCGCGTTCCAGATCGAGAACGGACTAAAGGCTCGAATGTCCCCGGCCAATCGGAGAAGGGCAAACAAGAGCGGCCCCCGTGGGCGGACTACAGGAGCGATTGTTGAGCCGGGTTCCTGGACGTAAGTTTACGTCTCGGATTCTTGAGACCCGAAGAGAGCTTCGGGATCATTTGCACCCCGGAGCAAGCCGAAAAGATGAAAATAGTTGTGGCGCATAACGGAGGGCGGATGGAAACCGAGAGGATGGAGGCCGATGCGGTCTTCATCATCGTGCGTAAGAAAGCTTCGGGAGACGAGGGGACGACCTGAGGTGCTCCCCTGGCTCGATCTCAGTGAAACAACGAACCCGGGTGCCGGGGCGGGGGGGTCGTTCTTCAAGACCGGCCGGTACATTTCTAGTACATGGATTCACCAGTAAGCGACAATGAGCCCAAGGACGAAACCATGGCAACGCCTCCCAACTCGAACGGGTGCCGCTCCTCGAGAACAACGCGAGGTATCTCGGGTAGGGCGGGGTTGCGTCCCCGCCCTTGCAGCCTATCCGGGCGG
>JAZDOF010000106.1:0-6268 GCA_043799015.1 Pseudomonadota bacterium
CAGATGCACATGTTCGCAAACGGGCGGTAGTTCAGCCATGGCGTGTGCCAAGTCCGGGCCGAAATCTTTGGGATGGGAAGTGGTAAAGCGGATACGAGACAGTCCCGGAATTGCCGATATGGCCTCCAGCAGCCCTGCAAAGGAACTTCCCGCGGGCAGGTCGTTCCCATATGCGTTAACGTTTTGACCAAGGAGGGTGACCTCCCTCACTCCACCTGCAACAAGACCCTCGATTTCCTTAACCACGGAGGACAATGGACGGCTCACTTCCCGACCACGTGTGAACGGCACGACACAATAGGAACAGAAGTTGGAACACCCCTGCATAACGGTAACGTACGAACAGACGGAACTCCGCCCCTTACGAGGCGCGGATAGTTGAAGCGATGCGGGGTCGTCTCCAAACCAGGTCGCTTCCACGCGTTCCCCTGCTTCCAATACCTGTTTGACGATCCTCGGAATCTCACCGATGCAATGGGTCCCTACAACGGCGTCCAGGTGAGGCGCGCGTTTCAGAAGGCTCGTCTTTTCCTGTTGTGCGACGCACCCTGCAACGATGGTGACCAAATGGGGCTTCACGGCTTTTAGGGGCTTGAGCTTTCCGAGCGCAGTGTAGACCTTGTGTTCAGCCTTTTCGCGTATTGAACAGGTATTTATTATGACGACATCGGCAACGGCCGGCGATTCAGCGGGAACAAAACCCATGGTTTCGAGAAGAGCCGACATCTTTTCGGAGTCGTGCTCATTCATCTGGCATCCGTAAGTTTCTATGAAGTAACTTCCTGAATACACGAACATTACCTTCAATTAGCCTGGTGATCGTTCAGCCGGTGTGATGGATTCGGTGACCCATAGGGAAAAAAACCGGGGGAGGGCGCTTGCTCCTCCGTGATCATACCGCGATCAATGACGCGGGCGGTGCCGTAACCATTCACTTACGGGCAAAAAATTCCAATCTCAACGTGGCGCAGGCTTTCTAGCCTGCGAATTTTCTTAGTGCGATCTCGGCAGGCCGGAAAGCCTGCCCCACAAGAGTGAATGGCTACGGCGGTGCCAAACCTCGCCCGCGCCGCCATGTATGTGCCCGTAATCCCTACAACATCCCGTCCACTTGTTTGATGAGCTTCTTCACCGCGTCCACCGAATTGTCGAACATGGCCCTCTCATCCGGGTTCATTTCCACTTCGATCACTCTTTCCACGCCGTTTTCGCCCAATATGGCAGGGACTCCCACGAACACCCCTTTTTCACCGTACTCGCCGTCAAGGTAGGCCGCCACAGGGAGTACTCGTTTCTTGTCCCGCAAGATGGACTTCACCATCTGGACCGCGGACGCGGCCGGCGCGTAGTACGCACTCCCCGTTTTTAGTAGCGCGACGATCTCCGCTCCACCCTGTCGGGTTCTCTGGACCAGTTCCGCGAGCCGCTGCTCCGATATGAAATGATTTACGGGCACGCCGCCCACAAAGCAGTAGCGTGTGAGAGGCACCATTGTGTCGCCGTGACCGCCGAGGACCAGGGCCTGGATATCTTCAACCGATACGCCGATTTCGGAAGCGAGAAAGCATCGGAATCGCGCGGTATCGAGCACTCCTGCCATGCCTATTACGCGGCGAGGATCAAATCCCGATTTCTTCCAAGCCGTATAGACCATTGCATCCAGGGGGTTGGAAACAACGACGATGATGGCGTTGGGCGACACTCGAGCGGCTTTTTCCGCAACTTCACCGACTATCCTCACATTGGTCGCCAGTAGATCGTCCCGGCTCATTCCGGGCTTACGTGCTATGCCGGCCGTGATGACGACGACGTCACTGTCCCGTGTCGCCTCGTAATCCCCCGTGCCGAGAACATAGGTATCCACTCCCAGCACCGGCGTCGTCTCATACATGTCCAGCCCTTTTCCCTGCGGGACACCGTCAATGATGTCGACGAGCACAACGTCCCCAAGTTCTTCGGCTGAAGCGTAGGCGGCAACGGACGCACCCACGTTGCCGGCACCGATGACGGTTATCTTTCTTCTTGCCATATGTCCACCCTCCCGAATTAGGAATAAAAACGGAGTGGAAGCATGATCTCCCTCTCCGTGGCGTGAGCTGCTATCGTAGGCTTGACAACGCCTGCAACAGGATCCGTTTATCCGACCACCCCGCCTACCGGCCCTTCGTTATCGCCAAGGCCGGCGGAACCGGCGTTCTATTCCGAGTCGGCTTCCGAACGTCCCGTGTACTCCGACGAACGCCCCGAACGCGAATCTTGGGGCCAAATGACCTTGTGGATTTGTAGCTGAAATCTCGCCTGAATCCTGTCGTTCAGCATCCATTGGGCCAGCTTGCGAGGGGGCAGTTCACCGAAGACCGTCGAGAACAGGATTTGGGCACGGATAACCGAAAACCTCTCCCTCAATATGCCTCTGGCCCATTCGTAGTCGTGCCGATCGGATATGACGAACTTCACCTCATCCTTCGGGGTAAGCTTCCAGAGGTTCTCCCAACGTATGCTGTGATTCTCCCCGCTGGACGGACACTTCATGTCCATGATCCGTATTACCTCCGGCGGGAGGACCGAAATGTCAAGGGACCCGTTGGTTTCAACAAGGACGGTACACCCTTCCTGCTGAAGACGAGACGCGAGGAGCGGCGTTTCCGTCTGCATCAGCGGTTCGCCCCCCGTGATTTCCACCAAGGTGTACCCGAAACTCATGACCTCTTGGACTATCTGTTCGACGGACCTATCAATCCCGCCTTCGTACGCGTAAGTTGTGTCGCAGTAAAGACATCGGAGATTGCACCCCGTCAGCCGTATGAAAACGGTAGGCAACCCGGCAAACGAGGATTCTCCTTGAATACTTAAGAATAATTCGCTGACTTTGAGACTCATCGTATCTCTATGCGCCATCCTGGGAAGTCGCCGAACTCCCGTCGGCCGGGCGCTCGACCGGAACGTCACGTTGACAAAGCAGAGGTTCTTGCTACTATACTACCTTTCCATCGAACTTACTACCAGGCAATACCTCCTTTCTACAGGTACGGTGTTCCGGAGGCTTTACGTGGAAATGGCACGTGTTCGGTTTCTTCCCGACAACGTCACGGTTGACGTTCAAATTGGTCGTCTGATTCTCGACGCGGCCCTCGAAGCGGGAGTGTTCATCCCGGCTGCATGTGGAGGGTCGGGCGGATGTGGTCAATGTAAAGTCAAGGTAATCGACGGCGTGATCGAGACCCTGAAGATAGACAAGCTTGACCCCGCGGAAAGGAGAGAGGGTTACACTCTAGCGTGCCAAACAAAAGTCGCCGGTGATTTGGTGGTGGAAACCCCGTTCGCCAAGGTCGGTCGCAAAGTAATACCGCGGGACGAGGCGGATCGAATGAGGGTCACGGCGAAGCCCATTGAGTCCCCGATAATACCTGCCGACGACCCCATGACCATACGCGTATTCATGTCTCCGCCGCCGCCGTCATCCCAGGATAATGTGGCCGACTACGAGCGCTTGGTGCGCACGTTGAAGTTGGATCACGACGTTTCTCCGGTAACGGCGGAAATTGAGATCTTCGGTGCGCTCCCTACGACTGTCCGAGCGGAAAATTGGGATGTCACCGCAACCTTGAAAGTGGAAACGTTTCCGGGATCGGGCGCTGCGTCCTATCGTCTTTGCCGCCTGGTCCCGGGCCATGTGAAATGGCCGCCCACCGCGATTGCGATCGACATCGGGACCACTTCTTTGTGGGGGGAATTGGTGAATTTGGATACGGGCGCGGTCATGGCGAGGGCTTCGCGCTACAATCCTCAGATTGCAATGGGCGATGACGTGATAAGCCGCGTGGTCTTCGCACTCAAGAAGGACGGACTCAGTAGGCTTCAGGCTGAAGTGGTGCGGGGACTCAATGAGATCATCGACGAGACGATCGAGAAAGCCCAAGTACCCCGGGAATCCATCAATTATATGGTCGCCGCGGGAAACACCGTGATGACTCATCTCTTTCTGGGCCTGTATCCCAAGTACCTTCGCGAGTCTCCTTACGTGCCGGTCGCGCAGAATATCGACCCGGTAGATGCCTGCCGATTGGGTCTCAATATGCCCTCCGGAGCGTTTGTATGCGTTTTCCCGGGCGTTGCTTCGTACGTCGGCGGAGATATAGTCAGCGGCGTGCTTGCCAACGGCATGTGGCGCTCCGAGGAAATGACGCTCTTCATAGACATCGGAACCAACGGGGAGATAGTAGCCGGCAACAAAGATCTCCTCATGACGGCATCCTGTTCGGCCGGACCGGCTTTCGAGGGCGGCGGGCTCGAGTATGGGATGAGAGCCGCACCCGGGGCCATAGAGGGGGTATTGATCGACCCGGAGACCCTCGACCCGATGATCCGAACCATCGAATCAAAACCGGCCCTCGGCATATGCGGGTCCGGCATAATCAACATCATCTCGCAAATGCTTCGAGTGAAGCTGCTCAATCGTAACGGCACATATAACCCCGGGCTTGGTACGCAACGGGTCCGGACCGGGAAGAGCGGCGGCGAGTACGTGATCTGCCGCTCGAACGAAACGGGGCTCGGTCAAGACATCGTTCTCACCGAAGTGGACCTGGACAATATAACCAGGGCTAAGGGGGCCATGTTTGCAGGCTATCTGTGCCTGCTGGACAAAATAGGCCTGACGGTGGACAGCTTGGACAAGGTAATCATTGCCGGGGCCTTCGGAAGCTTCATTAATCTGGAGCACGCCGTGACCATCGGTTTGTTGCCCGACATACCGAGGGATAAGTTCGCATTTATCGGCAACTCGTCCCTGTTGGGGGCAAGACTTGCGACCTTCGACCGAAATCTACTTGAACAAGGAAGAGATATTGCTAGAATGATGACTAACGTTGAGTTGTCCGAGGACCCTTCGTACATGGACAACTTCATGGCCGCGCTTTTCTTGCCTCATACGCGTGACGAGCTTTTCCCATCGGTTGTTGGGCTGATCTGATAGGATGGGGACGGGGGACACGGCGGGAGGAGTAGTAGCCGGGATTGCCGCGGATCATTGGGCGGGAGGGGGATATGGCTTCTCTTGGGGTATGGCTGCCCGTAATAGCATGCGGAATTACCATGTTCGTCGCGTCGGAGCTTCCGCCGCCGGCCTGGATCGACCGGCGGTTGACTACATTCGGCATGCGACTCGACGTGGTGTGTCACTTGGCGGGCTTTCTGGTGATGGGGTTCTTCACCGCCCGGCTCCTTGCCCGCACGCGGAAGGAGGGGCGCTTAGAATGTCTGGTGTTCACGGCGGCCTTGTGTACCACCGCCGGAGTGTTGGACGAAGGCCACCAGATGTTTGTTGACGGACGAGGTGCCGAGCTCATAGACGTACTATCGGATATGGCGGGCTCGGTTTTGGGGGCTGCCGCGTACGTGGCAGGGGGCGATCGGATCCGCATTTGCTCAACGGGAGATCATGGGAGGAAACATCGGGGTCTACGTGGGGCGTTGGTGCCTGCGGCGCTGCTCTTGAGCCTCAGCTTGGCTTGTGGGACGGCCGTTTATTGCATTTTCGGGCCGGGTAGCCGGTCGGCTCCAACCCTGGTTCACGGGATCGTTCCGGGTCCGCCGGTTTCGGCTCGTGGGGATGGAGGATCTAGGGCCGTGGTAGAGCCCGGCTCTTCCGTCAAAGGTCTAAGAACGGCCGGCCGCTCGATCGTGGGACCTGCCGGCGGCATCTCTCGGGGCTGGGCCGGTCCGGCATCATCGGGTAATATGAGGGTATCGCAGGGGCCTGTTCTCACCCTCCGAGAAGATGACCGGGCTTACCTCGGGAGGCTGAAGGACGAAATGGACGGGCTGGAAAAAAGAGAGGCGCGTATGACCGCGTACCATTCCAATTTCGTACGCAGGACCATACTCCGCGATCAGGTCATGTTCTTGAAGGCCAAGATCGCAAACGTCGAAGCAACGCGGCAGGCGGCCCCGCCGGGACGAGACGCGATCAAGAGCCTCACCGGGTGGAAGCTGGAACTGGCCGAACTTGAAATCAAGGACATCCGCTTGAGGTTCTACGCCCCCGATTATCCCCCGCGGGCAATACTCCGGATAAGGATCGAGGAAATGCGACGCCGGATCAACATGGCCGATACCGGCATTCACAATGTGGAGAAGAGTCTTGGACCGGGCCGGTCGGCGGCCTCCGGGAGCATGATTCGGGCCGCGTATCTCCGGAATGCCGGCCGGATCCTGTCGGCCTCTCAATAGGAGGAGGCCGGATCGGCAGCCGGAGTGGGATGCTCCA
>JAZDOF010000141.1:0-3498 GCA_043799015.1 Pseudomonadota bacterium
CGCCGGCATCTTGATGGACCGGCGGACACGATTTGTGAACCAATAGGGGTTTACAAATCATTTCACGTTGTTCTTCGTGTCTTGGTGACTTTGTGGTTAGGCTCTACGGATTCAAAGCCCCGTCGCTGTGAACGTTTACCTCCAGCCACGAGAAATCACCGGACCTTCGGAATTGACGGGCTTCAGAACAAGGATTCGCCGTATCCCGGCCATTGTCAAATCAGGTGAAGATCCTTCAGCTCGGCCTTCAGGCAAGCATACACTACAGGCGCGGCTATCAAACCCGATATTCCAAAAACGGCTTCCATGGCCAGCATGGCGCAGAGCAACTCCCATGCCGTAGCCTGCACTTCTCCACCGACGATGCGAGCGTTGGTGAAATACTCCAGCTTATGTATCGCCACCAGAAACACCGTAGAAGCCACGGCCGTACCCGGCGAAGTACCGAGACTGATCAGCACGATGGCGGTATTGGAAACCACGTTTCCCACCACCGGGAGCAGACCCGTGACGAAGGTGAGCGGCACGAGGACCGAGAGCATAGGCAAGCGGATGCCGAAAAGAGGTAGAACGATGAGAAGATAGCATGCCGTTAGGGCGGTGTTGAGAGCGGCTATCTTAACCTGAGCGAAGACTACTTTTTCGAAGGCGGTGATTATTGCCTGCATACGTGAGTGGAGAGAGGTTCCCAGGGGTGATCTGCCGTCCGGCGGGTCAAAATGATGGATAGCAGTCATCCCGCCCACAACCATTCCCAGGACCACGTGGGCGAAGGTTTTGAATCCGGCCATCCCGGCCGCGGATATTTTGACGGCATGGTCCCGCAACATTGCGGTGATGGGCTCGCGCAGGTCTCCCAGCGAGGTGGGTATGGAATCGGCCAAGTCGGGGGGCAGGGTGCGTTGGAGGTTTTCAAATGTGTCGGCCACCGCGGTCAGTAGGGCGGCCATTCCTCGACTGCCCCGCAAGAACGACAGTATCCCCAGGCCTGTCCCGAATAACCCGGCGGCCACACAAAGCACTATGGCCCCTAGGGCTAACTTATGGGCGAAACCGCCCCATTTCCCGGGGAGCCCACGAGCAAGTCTCACCGTAAGCACATGAACGGCCATCCCGGAAAAAACCGCGGACAAAAGATGGAAGTGAAGGACGAACGGGACGGCAAGCGCGGCGATCACATAGCCCGCAACAACGGGAAAAGGCATCATGGTAATCTCATTATCCCGGGCGGAACCACCCGGCGTAGTTGAAACCGGTAAGTGTCCCAGCCGAGGGCATCACCTATCGGACCGGTCGAACGTGGGTGCGCCTTTTGCCTTCCAAACCAAACTGCGGATGGTTCTGAGCAAATTCCGTACGTCGATCGGTTTTCCCACCACCTTATCTATCCCTGCATCCGCAAGCCTGTCCTCATCGAAGGGTTGGCCGGCCCAGCCCGTAAGCAGCAAGAAGGGAGGACGCACCATTCCGCGATCCTCGCATATTGCCTTGATCTGTTTGGCTACCTCCCAGCCGTTCATTTCCGGCATGGCCAGATCGCATATAACGGCATCGCACGGGGCCGCCTTGAAGATTTCCAAGGCCTTCCGTCCCGACATGGCCGCATAGACTTTCTGACCCGAGACCTGTAGGGCATCGCGGAGCATGCGAACTATGGGTTCCAAATCATCTACGACGAGGAGTTTGAGCAAAGGCATAAGGGTTTCGAAGGCATCCGCAATCGCCGGTTCTTCCAGCGATTCGAGCCGGGGGAGTCGCACCGTAAACACGGACCCTTTTCCTTCTTCACTTACCACTTCAATCATTCCGTTATGGCGCGTTACGATGGAACGGCAACTCGGAAGGCCCATGCCCGCACTGAGCGGACCTTTGGTGGTCCAAAACGGTTCAAATATCCTGTCCGTCATCGATCCCGGTATGCCGACTCCGTCGTCCTGAACCACCAAGACGGCGTGTTTGTCCTCGGAAAAAGTGGTTACTTGAATTCGGCCCCCGTACAGGAGGGCTTCCACGGCGTTCTTGATGAGATTGATCGTTACCTCGAAAAGCTCGTCGTCCTTGCCTCTTACGAAGCAGTTGGGCCCCAGGTCGCGAATCAGATTTACCGATATACCCTCTCTTTCCGGTCCGGTTTTCCACCACGGCCTGCTGATTTCCACGGCAAGGTGAACGGTCTTGGAGAGATCGAAAGGCTTTTCTTCCCCGCTCTTGCTTTCCGTCTGCACTCCGGCCAAGTAATAGAGCCGCTTGACGGTCTCCGCCCCAAGAAAGGCGCTTCGGCGAATCTCCTCCAATGTGTCTCTTATCAGGTCCAGGTGCCCCAATTCGAGGTTGGTCATAGCCAAGTGGGTTCCCCCAATGACTATTTGCAGCAAGTTGTTGAAATTATGACCCGCAACCGTGGTTAGGTCCGCCACCGCCCTTGATCTCTGGCCCCTAAGAAGCAAGAATTCGGTCTTCTTCAGTTCCGTTACGTCCCTGCCGACGGCCTGGAATTCCACAACATTCAAGTCGGGGTCGAAGATGGCCCTTTCGTTCCACAACAGCCATCGCGCCCCGTCCTGTGGTCGGTTCCATTGTTGCTCGTACGTTCTCAACGGATTTGACGGGGTTGCAGGCCACAGCTCCCAATCCGCGTCGGAAACACCCTCCGCCAGTCCCGAGCGGAAGAAACCTCTTTCCAGTAAGTCTTCTTCAAGTTGACCGATGTAGCGGCAGAAGACCCCATTGACGAAGGTAAGCTTACCGCCGGGCAGGAACCTACAGATCAGTTCGGTCTGATCCTCTACGACGGCCCGATATCGTTTTTCACTTTCCGTCAAGGCTCGCTGCGCTTGAGATCTGCCGAAAACCTCCACCTGGAGCAATTCATAGGCCTTGGAAAGATCGGCGGTTCTTTCCATAACCCGAATTTCCAGTTCGTCATGGGCCTTTCTCAGCTCCACCTCGATCCTTTTTCGCTCGCGTATCTCTTCTTGGAGGCGTTCGTTGGCAACTCGGAGTTCGGTGGTGCGTTCTTCGACGCGCTGTTCAAGCTCTTCGTGAGCTTTGCGAAGCGCCTCCCGCCCACGTTCCCGGTCCGTTACGTCGCGCAGGGTGATGAGAAAGGCATTCCCTCGTTCCCACGGAATGAGCGTGGCGGTGAGATCCATAGGTATGACGGACCGGTCCGCCTTTGTCACCGGTTGAGCTTCAAAAACGGGGCCGTAGACCCGAAGGTCGTCCAAACGCTCTTGCCTGGAACGGTCGCCTTCACCCGGAAACAGGACCGAATAATGCTTTGCCAGTACGGAACCGGGGTCTCGCCCCAATACGTGCGACATGGCAGGGTTTGCGGACAGAATATCGCCGGTGTCCACCGCGGTAACGATCATCACGTCCGGTGAATTGTTGAACAGGGCAGTGAATCGGCCGGAAGGGCCGTCATCCGGATCCTTCTTGTCTCTGGTCCGATCTTCCATCCGGGCTCTCCCCTATGGGTCGGCGATGCGGCAATCG
>JAZDOF010000153.1:0-4862 GCA_043799015.1 Pseudomonadota bacterium
AAGCACATCGTGAAGGACCATAGTCCGCCGGGGTAACAAGGAATTACCGCAAAATACGGACGAACGGCAGGTCCGCCGAACACGCTCTTGAGCTTGGCTTCGGCCTCGGCAAATACGGCCGGCATGAACAACGGGCTCTCCGTCTGGAAGACAGCGATCCCTTCCGAAGTCAGTCCCCGTTTGACCGCTTGGTAGAAATCCGTTTCGTAAAGGGCTTGGGCAGGGCCGACGGGGTCGGTGGAATCAACCATGATAAGGTCGAAATATCCTTCATGATTGCGGACAAAGGCCGCTCCGTCGTCATATACGGTTTTCACCCGCGGATCATCGAGCCCTCGGGAGATTTCGGGGAAATGGTCCCTACAGCAATCCACCACCATCTTGTCGATTTCGCAGAGGGTTACCGATTCCACCCCCGGATACTTGACCGCCTCCGTGACCGCGCCGCCGTCTCCGCCGCCTATTATGAGTACCCTCTTGGGACGGGTCAGAGTCCGCATGGCGGGGTGAACCAGCATTTCGTGATAAATGAACGCGTCCTTTTCCGTGACCATGAAGCAACCGTTCAAAATGAGAACGCGCCCCATTGCCGTCGATTGAAAGACTTGGATCCTCTGAAAGGGGCCGGCTTGATCAACCAGCTCTTTCGTGTACCGGACGGCAAACGCTGTTTGGTCCTCGTACGCTTCTACAAACCATTCCGTTTCGTTTAGGGACATAGAATCACCGCCGAGAAAGCTGCGCCCACCCGCATGACGGTATGGGACGCTGAAATGCTCTTTATCTCCTTAATACGCAATCCTCGGAATTCTTCCATTCCTTCCCTGACCATGTCCCGAGCAGTTTGCTCACAGGTCTCGGGATCGCCCTCAACGGAGTACTCCATAATGAGGCCGGGTTCGGCCGGGTCTTCGGGAATTCCGACGGCTACCGCAGCCGAGACCATCCTTCCCGGCTCCCGGCTGGTTAATGACCCGTACGCAAGAGGAACCAGAGACCCTTTGATCAACTGATACGGCTCCACCAAGCGGCAACCGGGGGGAAGGATGCTGCTCATCCTGACAAGGTTTGTGTTTCCTACGCCGGCTGCCAACAACGCGGCGTCGAAGGCATTCAACTCATTGGACGCGTCCGCGGCGCCGGCTGCCAAAAAGTATCTTGTGGGAGGCGGACCGAACATAAAACTCCTCCGATTGTTGTTTCTAATACCACGGGGCTGAATGCAGGGCATCATGATAAGTCCCCGGATTTGCGGTTTTCTAACGGACCCTCATCTTTTCGAGTCGAGGGGCCGAGACAATACGGTGCGGCGTCCTGCGATGGCGGGCCAGGTAAACCGCCAACAAAGCCACACCACTGAATAAAACCGATAGAGTGACGGCAAGGATCGTCCCAAAGTACAGCCACCTACGGCCGGACGATAGGGCACCTTCCAGCTCATCCACTCTCGTTAATAATCGTTCATACTTCGCTTCCAACGCGGTGAGCGAAACCCGGTCCGTGACCTGCGCAGGCACGAGGGGCGCGTCAACCTTGACCGGGGCGGCTGCCGGCTGAAATTGAGGCCGATCCTTCGGAGCTTCATCCGAGTTGGTCCTGAGCTCGGAAGGCGGTTCCTGAACCGCTACACGGCCGGTCGAGGCGGACGCCGGGTTCGATAAAGGTCGCTGAACAAGTTTCCTTCCGTTGAGGTGGACTTCGATCGTTTCATGCCAACGTCGCCCCCGAAACGGTTGCGGATTGGCCTTGTCGATAATGACAAAAGCCGTTGAATTTTGCCATGACCCTGAAAAGATCCTTGTATGGGGGTCCAGCCTACGATGATTTTCCAGAGGCCACAGTTCCCCAAAGAAACCGGGCTGCTTCTCCCACTGGATAAACCACCCCTTCAATGCATCGGGCTTCTTCATTTCAGGAGGGAGAAAGACGATTCGCAGGGCACCAAATCTTTCCTTCGGGTCCGTCTTGCGGAAGGTTATAGAAGATTCCTTGTGTATTACAACAGCTTTGGCAACAAATAGCCCGCCTTCGTTTAATAATCCTACCTCATCGGCAGCCTGAGCATCCGACACCATGTCCGCGCCTAATACGGCCGTTAGAAGCAACAAGACCGGAAGCGACAGTGCTAATCCTTGGTGAATTCTTTCGAGCATTGTCGAAGGATCTCTTCTCTGAACCGTTCCTGTTCGTCTCGAATCGACTCCAGGGTGCCGTGTGCCGCCATTTCGCTTTTGGCCAGTCGGGATTCCATGACTTGGATCCGTGGAAGGGCAAAGAAAACCCAATATCCTATGAAGGCCACAACAATTACGGACGTGCCTATTTGGATGACCCACAGCCATATCGTGGAGCTCCCCGCGGGTTCCCTCGGGCTCGCTTCGGCCGCCGCGGCCTTGCGGGGTCGCTGTTCCACGGGTGGGTCGTCACCGTCCCGTGAACTCTGCCGAGCATATCCGGTGTCTTTGGGTGTAGGCTCCACTACAGGAGTATCGGAGTCGATGCGGCGCGCAGGGCGACTTCCGACAACGTCGGACGCAAGAACGATGGGAAGCGCTATGGTTTCCCCGATGGAAGCCCCGTTCCATACACGAATTTCGACTCGGGTCCCTTCAAGCTCCGCCAACAGCGCCGGCTCTCGTTGGGGTATCAACACCAAGAACACTCCGGAATCCGGAGCAACAACAAACCGTTCCCAGTTTTCCCGCGGAATCTTGGTCTGTTCGGGACGTCGTACCACTTGCACGAAAGTCAGGCCCTTTTCCGGAAACTTTATCCCCACGACCAAGTCCTTTCCGGAACGGTTATCCACTTCAATCGTTTCACCTTTCTTGAGATTGTCGCGATTAAAGTTCACCGAGGCCTTGTCGACCTTGACGGCGGATTCGGAAACCGTTCGGGGTTTGGTCCCCGCTTCTCTTTCGTCCGTTGCCTCACCTGCAACACATGGCCGGTCATTGACACGAATTGATACCAGTTCCGAAATGTCGTCCTTGCCGGAGAATAGGTTCCGGGTGGTCTTGTCGATGATCTTAAGCCCCATGGATTTCAGCAATGAATCCTCAAACGTGAGCGTCTTGGGATCATAGCGCGGGCCGGCAAAGATAACCGCCCTTCCGGGCTTGCTGTTCTGATCCAACCACAGCACGTTCAGCAGCGCGGCATTCTGGACGAGGGCTCGGTTTTTCTTGTTGAGGGTTATGGAGAGTGATTGGATCTTGTCCTCGGGCTTGATCTTTCTTATAACGATTTCTTTGTCGCCGACCGTGACGTCCAACTTCGGAACAAAGCTTCCATCGGATTCCTTGACGCCCAATGTCTCCGCGCCTACGCCGTACGGCAAAAGCACCACGTATAAGCACGCCACAAGGGCGAGCAAACCTTTCAACAGCGCCTTCCGAACAGTCGTAAGAGGTTCGCGGATCATATTGTTCTTTACATATAAAACCCCTGCATTGAAAGCGGAGGTTTTTCCGGTACTTGCAGCATACTATCAGCCGGCGTCTTGAAAATCAACGAATAGTTTGATGCGACGCGCGGTGTTTTAATATAATACTTCCGCGCTTCATGCAATAGAGATGAATCGGAGACACCGTATGGACCTTCCCACTAAACCGATTTCGGATAAATCCCGACAGATACCACCCTTCCTTGCCATGGACGTCCTGGAACGGGCCATGGATATGGCCGCCGACGGCGAAGACGTGATTCACCTAGAGGTAGGGGAACCGGATTTCGATACTCCACGGAACATCGTCCAAGCCGGTATCAAAGCTCTGCTCGCCGGGAAAACTCATTATACGGCCAGCATAGGCATACCCGAGTTGCGGTCGGCCATAGGCCGCTATTACCGACGAACCTACGGAGTCGACGTAGACCCTTCACGTGTGGTTGTCACCGCCGGCTCATCCCCGGCTTTGTTGTTGATTCTTGCGGCACTACTGGATCCTGGTTGCGAGGTCATTCTGTCCGACCCTCACTATGCATGCTACCCTAATTTCGTTACCTTCCTCGACGGAGTGCCCGTGTTTATTGAAGCCTCCGCGGACGAAGGGTTCCAAATGGACCCTGATCGGGTGGCCCATTCCGTGTCCGCCAAGACGCGCTGCATCATGATCAACTCTCCATCCAACCCCACCGGGGTGGTAATGGAACCCGAGAGGATGGAACGGATCTCGAAGCTCGGCGTACCCATAATCTCCGACGAGATTTACCACGGCCTGGTGTACGAGGGGCGTGAACGGTCAATCCTGGAGTTTACCGACAATGCCTTCGTGGTTAACGGATTCTCGAAACTCTACGCGATGACGGGATGGCGGTTGGGATATATAATCGCGCCCGAAGACTATATCCGGCCGCTCAGGAAGATGATACAAAACTTCTTCATCAGTCCTGCCGATTTCGTCCAATATGCCGGTATAGAGGCTTTGACCGACTCTATGGAAGAGACGGTCAAGATGAGACAAGCGTTCAACGAACGGCGCATACTTATGCTAAGGCGGCTCAAGGAGATCGGCTTCGAGATAAAAGTGGATCCCACTGCGGCTTTCTATGTGCTCGCAGATGCACGGCGTTTCTCAGCCGATTCCTATCGGTTCGCTTTCGATATTTTGGAAAACGCCAAGGTGGGCGTGACTCCGGGAATAGATTTCGGATCCAAAGGAGAGGGATTCATCAGGTTCTCATACACGAACTCGATTGAGAATATCCAAGAGGGTCTAGGGAGAATCGAACGCTACCTTGACCGGCGTTTCCACGGTCGGGGTCGATGACTCGAGTTCATGAAGAAACCGGTTTGCGTGTTCCGAGAGTCCATGTAACTCCGGCGGAGTTGTGCATCCCCAACGTGACCTTCCGCCGCGATA
>JAZDOF010000166.1:0-2351 GCA_043799015.1 Pseudomonadota bacterium
CAACAAAGGAAACGACACGACCGCGGAGGCCACAGCCGCGCCTTTCCAATTGAACGCGAACGAAATACCCAAGGTGCTGTGAAGAGCCTCTCCGACTATCCCCTTCCTGCCGAGGAGAACGAGAAGCAGGTAGCCGACGACAACGGGAGGCAACACCAAGGGCAGATGAATCAATCCATCCAGTAGGGTTTTGCAGGGGAAATCCCTTCTCGCCAATACCCAAGCCGTTAGAATGCCGATCGGCAAGCTACCCGCGACCGCCCAGCAGGAAACCCACAGGCTCAGTCGGAGCGCCTCGGCCTCAAGGGGCGTGAGAGTCAAGATCTCCATCACTTCAAAGTCGTGAACCCGTACTTCTCAAAAACCGTTTTGGCTTCAGGTGTTTTGAGGAGATCGAGGAAACTTTTCGCTTCGGGTGTGGCCCTGCCGGCCGTTAGAGCAACCGGGTACACGATTTTGGGATGAGAATCCGGAGGAAACATGCCGACAACTTTCACTTTGGCGGTAATCGCGGCATCCGTCGAATATACGATTCCTAAAGGGGCCTCTCCCCGTTCCACCAAGGTCAATGCTCCGCGAACATCCGCGGCACGAGCAAGCTTGCTTTCCACGGACTTCCAAGCTCCCAATTTCTCCAAAGCGGCCTTTGCATACTTGCCGGCCGGTACGTGATCGGGATCTCCCACCGCGAGTCGGCCGGTCCCCAACAGCGCTGACGGATCGAAATTCGGGCCGATTTCAACCTTGCTCGTTGCGGCGTCAACAGGGGCTATAAGGACCAGCTTGTTGCTCAACAAATCGAACCTGGTGCCGGGTTCGATCAGCTTTCGCTTTTCCAAATAATCCATCCAGGGTTCATCCGCGGATATGAACACATCGGCGGGTGCGCCGTTCTCAATTTGCTTGGCAAGCGTAGAAGATGACGCATAGGAAGGAACAACCGTTCCCTTTGTCTTCTCAGTGAACATCTTGCCGATATCGTTGACAGCGTTGGTGGTGGAAGCCGCGGCGAATACCGTGACCTTGCCGGGGTCCGCGGCTTGAACCGGTTGAGCCGACACCCAAGCGCACATCAGCATTAGGGGTGCTATCGCATATTTTAATGATCGTCGAACACTGTTTCTCATATTCAAACATTCCTTAAACCAAGGGGAAGGGCCTCCGATTCGCCGGCTTCCGTTGAAACGGAGGGGTCGCCATGTATCGGCCCATCAACGAGCCGACAGTATTACTGCGGCCAAACAGACCACGAGGGTCAGGAACATCATCAATTCATAGGTCTTTTCAGACGTTCTCATCGCTCCTCCATGAACCCCGGCACTCGGCCGATCCACGGCCTACCGCCGGGTCCGCTTAATTCCGCTTACGACACCGGGTGGGGGAAGAATATATGGGTTCTTTATGGCTTTACGCCTCTAGCGCATCCGATCCGGGTCCCGAAGTCTCGTCAGCCAAGCCACCGTCGCTTCAACCATGGCCAAACGGAAATCGAGAGCAGCTCGCCCCGTAACCGTTTTGCAGAAGCGTATCCTGTCTCGTAACCGTTTTTCCTTACGGAGACACACTCCCAATTGGTCCGCGATAAGATCGGGGACCGCCGAGGGAGATTCCAAGCCGGCAAAATGCAGCTTAGCCAAGAATTCCAATCTGATATCCCGCACTTGCTCGACCGGTGACCGTACCCAATCCAGGAAAGTACGGCTGCCCTCCTCAGTCACGCTGAATACCTTTTTCGTCGGCCGGGTTTCCTGTCCTACGCGTTCATGCCGGATCAGGCCGTCCTTTTCAAGGCCGGAAAGCAAGGCGTAAACGTGGCTTTTCCGTAGGGTCCAAATCTCGCCCAATCGTTCGTCCAGTTCCCGACAGAGGTCATAGCCGTGTAAAGGCGAACGTCTCAAGATGCCCAAAATTGGGAAGTCAGCGGGGTTACGCTGTTCCTTGACCAGATTCATGTGCGCACCGAATATTCACAACATGACTAATTGGTATCACGCCCTCGCATCCAATGTCAACGGACGAAGTCGATTATTAGTAACCATTCACTTACGGGGAGGAAATTCCAATCTCAACGTGGCGCAGGCTTTCCAGCCTGCGAATTTTCTTAGTGCGATCTCGGCAGGCTGGAAAGCCCCACAAGAGTGAACGGTTACGATTATTGTCCGGTCGGTACCTCATGGTCAGGGGTATCGGGCTTCCGCCGGCGGCGCACGAAGGTGCGGCGTAACCTCCGTCGGCCGAATCGGTACATGGTTTCGACTCCCATGAAGGGACGTAAGGTGAGCCGTGCCTCCTCCTTCAAGCAGAGATCGCGGCGAACGCCGGCCTCCCCACGGTCCATATGCGCACCAAGC
>JAZDOF010000190.1:0-4320 GCA_043799015.1 Pseudomonadota bacterium
ACGGTTCTCGGATTCAAGGTTTGAATGGCCCTCATTGAACCACTGGGGAATTTCTTGAGGCGGTGCGCAAGCCCGGGATCGGACGCGCACCCGAATATTCCGACCCCGGCAACGGCCACACGCAGCCGATACCCTCGCAGAGGCGCGGGCGGAAATCATACGGCATTTCGACGGCCGATTCAAAACCGTTTCGTCGCTTGGAACTACGGTCTGAGGAGGTCTTTGTCATGGAGAACCTTGTCCTTCATGCTACCAAATCCAGTCCCTCAATACATTTTGATGCGCAAAGCGGAACCATGGAAATCAAGGGGAAATCCTATCCCGAAAACACTTCCAAGTTTTTCGCGCCGGTTCTTGAGTGGCTGGGACAATACTTGGAGTTTTCCGACAAACGACCCATCGTAGTCGAGTTGGAGCTTACATACCTCAATAGCAGCAGCTCCAAGGCATTCATGAACTTGTTTCAGTTACTGGAACGCGCAACCCGGAACGGTAAGGAGATCGTGGTGAATTGGCATTATCACGAAGAAAACGAAACCGCTCTCGAGTGCGGTGAGGAATTCAGGGAAGACTTGGATGGAGTCACTTTCAACCTAGTCTGCATCCCGACCGTGGATGACCCGACGAACCCGGCGTGACGGCACTTGACGATCGGTCCCGGATTTGTCGAGTCCTCGGCCCAAAGATAAGCGGAGGCTATACTTCCATGCAGTTCAATCTTCAGGAATTCTACGCAGACCTTCAGGGAAAGGGTATCATCTTCTGCTTCAGCGGCCCGGTATCTCAAGAGGTAATCGAGGGTGTGGGCGAAACCTTGAGACAGAGAATGGAATTGCAGGATACCGACCTGAATACAAGCCAAAAAGTGTTTTCCATTTTCGTGGAACAGATGCAAAACATCGTCAACTATTCCGCTGAGAGGGTCGTCATGGATGAACGGGAAGAGGGAGACATTCGCAGCGGGGTATTGGTCGTGGGCACCCAGGACAAAGGGTTCTATGTCTTGTGCGGCAACAAGGTGCGAAATGAGCAGGTGGGACCCATGAGGGAACACCTGGAACTCCTCGTAGGCCTGGACAAGAACGGGCTCAAATCCCTTTACAGGGAGCGACGGAAGGCGGCGGCCGCGGAGAACAGCAAGGGAGCCGGGCTGGGGTTCATCGACATCGCGCGAAGGGCAAGCCGGCCCATCGAATTTGAATTCGTACCCGTGGATCAGTCATTCAACTTCTTCTCCTTAATGGCGGTGATATGAAATAATTGCCCCGACAAGGAAATGTATCGGCGGACCGGCTGCTATTTGGGAAGAGGGAAGAACAGGTGAAACGTCGTTCCGTGACCTTCTTTGCTGGTTACGGTGATATCCCCTCCCATCCTCTTCATGATGCCGAAACAGATGGCCAGTCCCAGCCCCGTCCCCTTCCCCACCGGCTTGGTCGTGAAGAAGGGTTCGAATATCTTCATCAGGTTGTCTCGGGCAATACCCGGGCCTGTGTCCGAAACGTCAACGGCAACGTGACTCCCGGCCGTTCGTGTCGTAATCCTTATGGTTCCCCCGCCGCCCTCCATCGCGTCAAGGCCGTTATTTATCAGATTCAACAGGACCTGCTGCACTTCCGACGGCGAAGCATGCACGTCCGGCAGGTCTTCCTGAAGGATGGTCTCAATTTCCACTTTGTTCAGGGATGCTCGCTTCGTGCATAGGTCGGTCACATCTTCCGCCAGTTGATTTATTCGCACGAGGGTCAGTTTTGGATCGCTTCGTCTCGCGAAACTAAGAAGTTTAAGGGTTATGTCTTTGCAGCGTTTGCCCTGGGTCTGAATTTTGGCCAGCGATCGGTGAAATTCGTCCATACGATCTTCCGGCGCATCGTCGCCGTCCTCCAAGAGGTCCTGCATCCACCCCGCCTCCTGTATCATTATGCCTACCGGGTTGTTTATCTCATGGGCTATGCCCGCGGCCATTTCTCCCAAGGAGGCGAGCTTTCCGGCTTCGATTAGTTGCTCATTGATCAACTGCTTTTCTTGATCAATTCCGGCCACATGCTTCGCCATCCTCGTTGATAGCCCCACGGACGCGACAACGATTGCCACTATCCCCAGGAAAAATGCCGTCAACGCATAAAACCCTCCGGAGTTCACAGCCGCAAATGCCTCCTCCGCGTTCTGGAAGAACGTCAGGGTCCAGTCCGTGTTTGTGGAGCGAATCGCCATAACGAGGAGGCCGGCGGATCTTGTTTGGGCATTCTCAACCACCGCGACGGCATCCATGGGTACGTCCGACAGTCTGAGGGATTTCGGGTCGATCGCGTCGGGCCGGCCCCAGCCGGAGGGCAATGTGGTCTGGGGCTCGCCGATACGGCTGAAAACGAGTGCCCGTCCAGTGGTCCCTTGGAACAGCCCGGAAACCAACGAGGTCAATACTCGGGCATCGATCAAAGCGGTCAATATGACTTTGTCGCCTTCCACTCCACTCTTTACGGCAATCGCCAATAGCGGCCGGCCTTCGGGGCTATGAAACACTTCCCCGACAAATCGGTCTGAGTCGAAGGAGCGGTAGGCCGATCCCCGGCTGAAGGATTGGTTCTCGGGTCCCCCGGAGGGCAGTGATGAGGCGATCAACTTCCCTTGATCGGTGAAAACCTCCAGGGCAAGAATGTCCTTTCCGTGCGTCTCTCTGAAGACCTTCAGCCGTTCCTTCAAGCGGTCATCGCCGGCCGATAGGTCGAAGGAAGGCGAAAGCGCTTCCATTCTTAGAGCGTGTATTCTTTCGGAAATGAAATGATCCAGGCGCTGTTGGTGCTGCACGATGAGCGCACTCAAATGACACAGCACTTTTTCGCGATACCCCGATTGCGAGTAATGACGAGTGATCCCCGCCAGTAGAATCAGCGGGGTCACGGACACGATCACCATTGCGAAAACGAATCTAACCGCTAACGATTTATAATAGAATCGGTATTGATTCAGGGTTACGTCCACCAACCGCCTCCTAAGTATCAAAGGTGACCGTTCACCGCGACCTGTTCGTTATACCCTCCGGCGTTGAGCCGACAACGCCGCTTATGTCATCAATCCTTGAAGAATAGCCCGGCCCCCTCCACGTTCACGCTTATGTCCTTAACTCCAGGAACGCGCTCAACCAGTTCACGGATCTCGCCGGCGCTCCGACCGACGCCCAAAACCCCTTTCACCGTTAGCTCCACTGTTCCATCCGAAGCACTTACCATAACATCCGGGTACGATTGGACCAGGGCGGCCCGGGCCTGGGCGGCCAGTGCAAGGTTATCCAACGCCCGTTGGGATTGAGGCGTGGTTCTGAAGGGTCCAAGACCTACCGTGTGGCAAATTATTTCCGCTGCATTATCAACGCTCATTCCCTTAGTATGAATCACGAGATCATAGAGATCGGGGTCCCATGTGTCCGCGCCGAAGAGCTTGAGACTCCACCTTCTTCTCTCTTCATCGTCCTGCTTTAGGATGTGGAGGGCTTCGTCCTCCGATATTCCTTCGCGATGCATTTCGAGATGAACGCGGTCGTCCATGTCTGCGAGTATACGAACGTTGAGGACGTGGCTCACACCCTTGAGATAAAAATGACCCGCCAGGCCATGATAGACCACGTTGTCTCGCTGGACCCGCTCCAAAAGGGCCGCGGCAAAATACGCCAAGTAACGCTCTCGGCCGTAACTGAAGCGCTCCAGAACCGAGGGTGCATCGTGAAGCGCCCTGACCAATTTGATCTCGGGAATGTTAAACTGTGCGGAGGCTTCCACCACCAAGTCCCTTGAAATGCAGGCGTAACCGAGCCTTGCCGCCGCCTTTTCAGCTACCTCTTTGCCCTTGCTGTATGATCCTCTTGAAATCGTGATGATTGACATGCCTCTCACCTGGAGCCGAGTCGTGATCAGACCGGAATCGGTCGTGTACCAGCCCCGGAAGCGTCTCCGAATAATTCTTGATCCCATACCGGGGGCGGCACTATCTCGACACGGCCCTTACCGGACCTTTGCCGGATTGACGGAAGAATATCATCGACACGGATTGGGTCAAGTGTCGTATTGGGAGTCGCAGGGGCGGCACTACCCGTCGGCGGGCCCGCTGATCAGGAGATCGCTCTCCGGAGTGCCCTTACGGATGGACCATCTTCGAGAAGGACAAAGGGTCAGGAGGTGTGAAAATGACCAAAATCCAGCCACTTGCCATACGCTCAGTGGGATTGGGGGATGCAACTCTTACCTCGGCCGCGGCCCCCGCGGGTAAGCAATCTCCGTGCGCGGCACCGGCTATGCGGAGGTTGCTTCCCGGCCGCTGCCGGCG
>JAZDOF010000652.1:0-3013 GCA_043799015.1 Pseudomonadota bacterium
ACATCACGCGCGGCGCAGCAGTAAAAGGCATCCTTCCCGACGGGCTGGTAACCGTTGTGGACGTGAAGTGGATCGGCTCGGTAGCCATTGAACTAACCTACAAGGACTCTGCTGGCCGCCTGGGAAACGAACTGATCTACCGCGACCGTGAGCCAACGATTGAGGTCGTAACTGTTGGCAAACCTTGGAGCTTCGATGGTGATGGTTCACTCTTCCGCCTGGTCAGCGAAGCTCACCGCATCCGCTTGGCCTATCTTTTCGATCCACTGTTGGCGGTCCATACGTCTCTGGTTGAGCCCTTACCACACCAGATAACTGCAGTATACGGGGAGATGCTGTCCCGTCAGCCTCTCCGATTTCTTCTTGCTGATGACCCTGGCTCCGGCAAAACGATCATGACTGGCCTTTTCATCAAAGAACTGATTGCTAGGGGAGATCTTCAACGTTGTCTGATCGTATGTCCCGGCAACCTCGTTGAGCAGTGGCAAGATGAACTCGACAGGCGATTCCATCTTCCCTTCGAGATCATGACGAACGACAATTTCGAGGCGGCTCGTACCGGCAACTGGTTTGCTGAGACTCCCCTGGCGATTTGTCGACTCGATAAGCTCAGCCGAAACGAAGATGTCCAAGGGAAGCTCGAAGCCACTGACTGGGACTTGGTTGTCTGCGACGAGGCCCATAAGATGAGTGCTCACTACTTTGGCGGGGAGATCAGTTATACGAAGCGTTACCGCCTGGGTCAATTGCTTTCCTCCATAACCCGGCATTTCCTTCTTCTGACCGCCACCCCGCACAGCGGGAAGGAAGAGGACTTTCAACTTTTCATGGCGTTGCGGGATGGAGATCGTTTTGAAGGTCGATTTCGGGACGGCGTGCATACGACTGATGCCTCGGATCTCATGCGACGTTTGGTCAAGGAGCAGCTGGTAAAGTTCGATGGAACACCCCTTTTTCCGGAACGGATCGCCTACACAGCCAACTATACGCTCTCAGACGCAGAGGCCGAGTTGTACAAGCAAGTTACGGAGTACGTCCGTGAGGAATTCAACCGCGCCGAGGCGCTGGAGAATGAAGGCCGTAAGGGTACGGTCGGCTTTGCCCTGACGATTCTGCAGAGGCGGCTCGCCTCGTCCCCCGAGGCAATTTACCAGTCCCTTCGTCGTCGGCGGGAAAGACTTGAGAAGCGGCTGCGCGAGGAGCAGCTTCTCAACCGGGCAGCCAGCGCCCAGGTGGACTTAAACGTAGACCTTCCCAGCTATAGCAAGGACGACATCGAGGATCTGGAAGATTCGCCAGACGCTGAGATTGAGAATACGGAAGAAAAGGTGGTGGATCAGGCATCTGCCGCCCGCACGATTGCTGAACTCCAAACCGAGATTGGGATGCTCAAGCACCTTGAGACGATAGCACTGCGGGTCCGTCAGTCTGGTACAGACAGGAAATGGGAGGAGTTGTCGCAGTTGCTCCAGAATAACTTGGAAATGTTCGATGTACACGGCCATCGCCGGAAACTGATCGTCTTCACCGAGCACCGTGACACATTGAACTATCTGGCTGAGCGTATCACTTCTCTGTTGGGCCGACCTGAAGCCATCGTTATGATCCACGGTAGCTTGGGACGGGAGCAGCGTAAGAATGCCGAACAGAATTTCACGCAAGATAAAGACGTGGAAATTCTCGTCGCCACGGACGCTGCGGGTGAGGGCATTAACTTACAGCGAGCGCATCTCATGGTAAATTACGATCTGCCCTGGAACCCTAACCGCTTGGAACAACGTTTTGGCCGCATCCACAGAATCGGCCAGACCGAAGTCTGTCATCTTTGGAATATGGTTGCCAAAGAGACCCGCGAGGGCGAAGTTTATCACCGGTTGTTGGAGAAGCTCGATGAAGAAAGAAAGGCCCTCGGCGGCCAGGTATTTGATGTTCTTGGACGCCTTACATTCGAAGACAGGCCGTTAAGGGAGTTATTGTTGGAAGCCGTACGGTATGGTGACCAGCCGGAGGTTCGGGCACGGCTGACACGTGTTATTGACCAGGCCCTCAACCGTGATCATCTTCGTCAGCTGCTGGAGGAACGTGCGTTGGTTCGTGATTCTATGGATGCCCGACGTGTCCAGCAGATCCGGGAGGACATGGAGCGTGCTGAAGCCCGGCGCCTCCAGCCGCATTTTATCGCAACATTTTTCATGGAAGCCTTCCGGCTCTTGGGAGGCACAATCAGGGAACGTGAGCCCAAACGGTATGAGATAACTCACGTCCCAGCCGTCATCCGCCACCGTGATCGCGCCATCGGCATACGTGAGCCGGTCCTGCAGAAGTACGAAAGGATCACCTTCGAGAAGGACCTGATTAATGTCCCAGGTAAGCCATTGGCAGCCTTTGTTTGTCCCGGCCACCCGCTCCTCGATTCAACTATTGACCTGATCATCGAGCGATACCGGGATCTTCTGAAGCGCGGTTCGGTTCTTGTTGATGAAAGCGATCCCTCGGATGGCCTCCGGGTCCTTGTTTATCTTGATCATTCCATCCAGGATGCTCGAACAGAGCGATCGGGACAGCGCCGGGTAGTATCCCGCCAGTTGCAGTTCGTGGAGGTAGATAAAGGAGGTAGTGCCCGCGCTGCAGGCTACGCCCCGTACTTGGACTACCGCTCGCTTGATGCAGGCGAACAAGGACTTATGGCAAACATGGAGGAACTCCCTTGGATACGAGACGAACTGGAGTCTCAAGTCTTGGTCTATGCGGCTGAGCATCTTGTCCCACAACACTTAGGAGAGGTGCGCCATCGAAAGGAGGAACTGGTTAACAAGACCATGGTGGCCGTCAAGGACCGTTTGACTAAAGAAATTGTGTATTGGGACCACCGGGCTGAGCAACTGAAAGAACAGGAACTGGCCGGCAAGGGCAACGCCCGATTGAACTCTGGCCTTGCACGGCAACGAGCTGATGAGTTGACCTCAAGACTGCAGAGACGGATGGCTGAATTGGAGCAGGAAAGGAAACTCTC
>JAZDOF010000196.1:0-9240 GCA_043799015.1 Pseudomonadota bacterium
GCGATCTGCTCCAAGGATAGATCCCGATCGAGGTTCCGGCTGATGTAGTTCATGGCGAGGCATATACGCCTCCTATACTCCATGGCCGTGTATTCGGCGGCGGGCATATATCGTCACCTCTCCCCACGCGACGCCAAAGGGCCTGCGGGCAATGGATCAGCGGTCATAATGAGTCGTCATTCGTCCGGAGCCTCGATATAGTCTTCCACACAGTCCGGTGCGTCGTACGACGCCTTGTTAACCTTGAGCCCGACCGGTTTCAAAGTCATGGCGTTCGAGGGATAGGGCCTCAGCAGATGCGTCAAGAGGTCTTGGTCCCTAAATCCGGGATCAAGCCACGGCCCATAGTGTTCCGGATCCAGTATGACGGGCATCCTATCGTGAATCGAGGCCATCAGTTCGTTGGCGTCGGTGGTAAGGACGGTGCCGGATTGGACCACTCGACCCTCCGGTCCCGTCCATGTCTCCCACAGCCCGGCAAAGGCAAAAACGGCGCCGTCCGCCCTAGCGGCCAAGAAGGGCCGGCGTCGTCCATCCTTGGTTTTCTTCCATTCGTAGAACCCATCAGCGGGGACGAGGCATCGCCTATGCTTGAACGCGGACCGAAACGCGGGCTTTTCGGCCGCGGTTTCGGCCCTGGCATTGATCATTTTGTTGCCGATGGAGGGGTCTTTGGACCAAGCAGGTATCAGGCCCCATTTTACGAAATCCAAGCATCGCCGACCGCCGGACGTATCCGCGCGCACTATGGCGATCAACTGCGTGGGGGCGATGTTGTACCGAGGAGCAAGCTCGGGAGTTTCCTCCAGCTCGAACCGTTCGGCCAAACCTTTACCGGGCGTCATTAATACGAATCGTCCACACACCGTACACCCTCGAACAATGGGGCCTCCAACATCCATCAAGATGGTGTATCGCGTGAGCCGCGTCAATGGGAAAGGCGGTCACTGAGCAACAGAAACGAAGAGTCGGCGCAACGACGCGGTTTCACTTGTCCATCTTCCTGACGATTTCCTCGACTGCTTCATACGATTCGTGCCCCCAAATCGTAATCGTTCACCACGATGGAATAAGAATTAACCACAAGACACGAAGCGATATACAAGGCACAAAGAAATCAAAGGTCAATGATCTTCACGAACCTTCCGGACGACCCCGCTTCTTGATTCGAGGTCGGAAGCCAATTGAGGGGCAACAGGCCTTCATGTATCAGTTCAACTCCTTCTTCGTGTCTTGGTGCCTTTGTGGTTTGGTTTGCCGGCTGCTGGAATAATGGATCGCGTTGAACGTTTACCCTAAATCGGCTTGGACAATACCGGAAGCTGAAAAGAGAAGAGCCTGGATCATCATCGCGATGACATATGGTCGTGAAGATGTCACGAAGAAATCCGAGAAAGCGGGAGTAGACGGTTTTCTTCACAAGCCCGCGGGCCGGTCCATGCCTTTTGAGGCCATCATGGTTGATTTCGGGAAGCAAACCCGTGATAGTGAGGGTGTGGAAAGGATAGGCCGAGGAGACCGGCAATTTCCTGGGAGAATCAGCCGAGCATGGGTATTGCCGGTTGAGGTGGAGACAATCGCCGAGAGGCTTGATATAGACCCGTAGGAAGAAGGCGGACAGGTGGTAGGTAACAAAAAAGACAAAGTGTTGATCGTGGATGATACCCCGGAAAACATCCAAGTGCTCATGGAGACCTTGAAGGATCAGTATGCCATCGTGGCTGCGATCAACGGCGATAAGGCCCTCAAAATGGCCGTCGCAGACCCGCGACCCGACCTCATTCTCTTGGATATCATGATGCCCGGCATGGATGGATACGAGGTCTGCCGAAGACTAAAAACAGACGAGCGCGTGCGTGACATCCCGATAATCTTCGTTACGGCAAAGACCGAGGTGGAAGATGAGACCCTGGGATTTGAGCTGGGTGCTGTGGACTATATTACCAAGCCGTTCAGCATTCCTGTGGTCAAAGCAAGGGTGAAAGCGCATCTGGATCTAAAGAAGCTCCGTGACCTGGAGGCGACTCAACGGGCGGAACTCGAGGCCTTGCTGGGACGACTCAATAACGAACTTGCCGAAGCGGCGGATTACGTGAAATTCATCTTGCCCAAGCCCCTCACCGAACCGCGACTGAAGGCCGATTGGCTTTTTGTACCCTGTACGTCCCTGGGAGGAGACGCACTGGGGTACCATTGGGTGGACAAAGATTCGTTGGCCATTTACTTGGTCGACGTATGCGGACACGGAGTGGGAGCAGCTCTGCATTCGGTATCCGTGCTCAACGTTCTCCGTTCCGAGAATTTGCATGATACCGATTTTCGGAAGCCCGACCAGGTCTTAGCAGGCCTCAATGCCGTCTTTCCCATGGAACAACATAAGGAAATGTATTTCACCATATGGTACGGCGTATACAACCGAGAGTCCGAAATCTTGACCTATTCAAGCGGAGGTCATCCTCCGGCCCTATTGATGGAGGATGCGGCCGGGGAAGGACTTAAGATTAGGGAACTCATAACGTCGAACATTTTCATAGGCGGCTTGCCCGACGTGAATTTCGCGTGCAAAGAGGTTATGATAAAAAGTCCCGCCAAACTCCATGTTTTCAGCGACGGCGTATATGAGATCATGAACGATGCCGGCCCCTGTTGGGGCTTCGACGACTTGAAGGCCTATCTGAAGGATACGGGAGATTTGGGCAAATCAACCATCGACGATCTCTGGGGGCATGTACGGCACATTGCAGGCTCAAAGCCCCTTGATGATGATTTCTCCGTTTTGGAGATAATGATACTCTGAACGACGGGGAACCAATTACCCGCGCTTAACGGATCGATTCCGTGCCATTGCGCAATATCCCTCATGGTATCGGCGTATGAGGTTTGACTCCCGGCTTTACTCCGGTGCAATCGCCTGCCGTGTTAAGGGGTTGGAATAGTCCAGCAAGAAATCGGACAAAAAGGAAAATTGCTGGACGCTAACCATTTGATATAGCCCCGTAATTATGGGCAGGGCGCCTTAACGCGGGCTTTTTCGGTCGATAGGCCGTGGCTGGGGACGGATTGACTCAACGCTGTTTCCTTTATCCTTAACAAGAACGACTTCAGCCCACTCGCAGGTCGTGGAGTTCGACATGGCTCGGTTCTGGAATTCACTTCGTTGCCGACTCCTTCTGTTGGTCATTCTCGGAATTGTTCCGCCCATCGCACTGATAGTCCATTCCGGACTCGAACAGCGGCAGCTTGCTTCAGTTCATGCTCAAGAAAAGGTCCGTGCCCTGGCCGAGGAAGTATCTCGTGATCACGGCATAGCCGTGGATATAACCGCCGGCATATTGCGTCAACTGGCCGAGGACTCATCAATCAAGGGTCTGGATCCATCTGCCGTTTCCCGCCGAATAGACGTCCTCTTCGAGAACCTGCCGTTCCCCTTTTATGCCAATATCGGGCTCATCGATCCGCTGGGGAACGTGGTATGCAGCGCCGTGAAGCGAACCGGGCCGGTGAATGTAGCCGACCGTCTCTATTTCAAGCAGGCCATGAGCTCGCGAGGCTTCTCACAGGGCAGTTATCAGGTGGGGTTGATTACCGGTAAGAAATCCATAAACTTCGGGTATCCGGTTCTCGACGACAAGGGGGAGGTCAGGGCCGTCCTCTTCGCCGCTTTGGACCTCGCGTGGTTCACGAGAATCGCCTCGGAAATGGACATTCCAGACGAGATTTCGCTCACCTTGATCGATGCCCACGGCACCGTGCTGTATCGCAAGCCTGACTCCGAAAGATGGGTAGGACATCTCGCTTCGGAAGTTGAAATTGTTAAGACCATTTTGGAGAGAGGCAAAGGCGTTAAGCTGGCCGAGGGAATGGACGGAACCCTTAAGCTATATGCTTTTAGGCCGTTGGGTCGATTACCCCATACCGGATATGTGTACGCGGGAATACCCATACGGGCGGTGGCTTCCAAGGCCAACCGGTCTCTGATTCGCAATCTCGGCTTGTTGGGGCTTGCTGCCGTGGTGGGCTTGCTCGCGGTGTGGTTTATTTCTTACCTATTCATTATGCGACCACTCAACGCATTGGTAATCGCTTCCCAACAAATAGCGGCGGGACATCTCGACGCCCGTACCGGCTTAGACGTCCGCGTTGGAGAAATCGGTCAAGTTGGGAGCGCCTTCGATAGGATGGCCGAGACCGTCCAGCGCCGTGAAGCCGAAATGATTAGGACTAATAGGGAATTAGACAGAGAAAAATCTCTGCTGGACATGACGCTCGACGGTCTTCCCGGTATTTTCTATCTTTTCGATTCCAACGGGAAGTTACTTAGATGGAACAAGGAGTTAGAGATAACGGGAGGGTATTCCGGCTCCGAGATTTCTTTGATGCACCCATTGGATTTCATTGCGCCTGATGACCGAAAGAAGGTTCGGGAAGCCATTGAGCAGACCCTTACCGGCGGTGAAGCTTTCGTGGAAGCGCGCTTTCTTTCAAAAGAAGGAAGAGAGCTGTGGAACCTATTCACCGGGAAGCGCATTGAGCTGGAAGGAAAGCCCTGTCTCGTCGGCATGGGCATCGATATTACCGCCCGAAGAGATATAGAGATAGCTCTCAGAGAGAGTGAACAAATGTTCAAGTTGCTCTCGGAGCAATCTCTGATGTCGGTGGCCATCCTCCAGGATGGTGTATATCGCTACGCGAACGACGCAATGGCTCATTTGCTGGAGTGTCCCCTCGACGAGATTCTGGCCTGGCAACCCGAGGAGTTTCTGATGGTCGTTCATCCTGACGACCGTTCATTAGTGCTCGAGCAGGCCAGGAAGAAGCAAGAAGGGCTTCCCGGGCAGGAACCGTATTACTCGTTCAGGGTACTCACCAAGCGTGGGGCGGTTAAATGGGTCGACATCTATTCGAAGACAATTCAGTTCAGGGGTCGCCCCGCGAACCTTCTAACGGTTTTGGACGTAACGCAGCGGCGCAAAGCGGAAGAGGCGCTGCAAAGCGGCGAATTGCGTTACAGGACGCTCTTCGAACGAGCTAGGGACGCCATATTGATCATCGATCTTGAAGGCGATGCCGCCGGGCGAATCGTTGCAGCCAACCCCAGAACGGCCGAAATGCATGGATATGATCAGGAAGAGCTTCTGTCCCTAAGGATATCCGATCTGAACACTCCGGAGTCTGCCGAAAAAGACCCCGACAGAATCCGACGAGTCCTCTCCGGAGAGTGGCTGAGGGACGAATCACTGCATCGGAGAAAGGACGGCACTGTTTTCCCGGTCGAGATTAGTGCCGGCATCATGGAACTGGAGGGTCACAAGTATTGCCTGGCAACGGATCGAGACGTCACGGAGCACAGGCGGGCGGAAGAAACGCTGAGGCAAAGCGAGGAACGGTACCGCATTGCCGCTTTGATGACCGGGCAACTGATCTACGATTATGACTGCGTAACCGGGGAAATAAAGTGGGCCGGAGCCATCGAGACAATAACGGGCTATTCCGAAGAGGAGTTCTCACAGATCAACATAAGAGAGTGGGAGGCTCTCATCCACCCGGATGACCGTGAGCCGGCCCTTGGGACTCTCCGGGAATCCATGCAACAAGCTGCTCTCTATGCAGTTCAATACCGGTTTCAAAAGAAATCCCGAGAATATGTTTGGGTCGAAGACACGGGCTCGTTTCTTGTGGGTGATGACGGCAAACCGATCCGTATGCTGGGAGCGATGAAAGACGTCACCGAAAAACGATTGACGCTGGAAGCCTTGGCGGAGAGGGAGCAGACACTGAGATCCATTCTCTCCGCTTCTCCCGTTGCAATTACGTTTGTGGAAGATGGCCTGGTGAGATGGACCAATCCGGCGATGCTGAGAATGTTCGGCATTGATACCGAGGAAGAATCGGTGGGAGCGGATGTTAGGGATTTCTACTCCTCGAAGGAAGATTATCAGCGGGTTCTAGGCTTGTTCAAAGACTCCATCGGTTCGGGTGTATTGTTGGAGACCGAGGCGAGGTTTGTCAGGAGAGATGGTTCATGTTTCCTCGGTGAATTGAGGATCGCCCCCATACGGGTGCCTTCCGGAAAGAGGGGCCTGATCTCGGCCATTATGGATATAAGTGCCAGAGTTCGCGCTGAAGAAGAACTGAGAGCCGGTGAAGAAAAGTACAGGCACCTCTATGAGGAATCCAAACGACAGCATGAACTTTATCGCTCTCTTCTTGATTCTTCCGCCGATGCCGTTGTTGTCTACGATATGGAAGGGTACGCGAAGTACGTTAATGAGGCGTTTACAAGGACCTTTGGTTGGACCATGGAGGAAATCCGAGATCAGAGGATACCGTACCTTCCCGATTCCGAACGAGATGAAAGCTCCGCGCTTATAAGCATGGTAGTCCGAGACGGTGATCCCTGCAGCGGATTCGAGACAAAAAGGTCAACCAAAGATGGTCGCGTCCTCGATATCAGCCTGAGTGCTTCTTGCTATCACGATCATGAGGGCGCACCGGCGGGAATGCTCGTCGTTCTCTCGGACATTTCCCAGCGCAAGAAGGCTGAAGCTCAGATCAAGCTGAATGAAGCCCGGTTGCGGAGCCTCTACGATATTTCTCAGCATGCGGCTGAAACCACTCAGGAACTTCTTGATTTCGCCCTCGGAGAGGCCATCCACCTCACCGGGAGCAAGGTCGGGTACATTTACTACTATGATGAGGAAAAACAGATCTTTGAATTGAACACATGGTCGCGCGAGGTAATGAAAGAGTGCGAAGTGGTCGAACCGAGAATCTGCTATGAATTGACCAATGCCGGCATTTGGGGAGAAGCGGTGAGACAGCGCCAAGCCATCGTCGTCAACGATTTTCACGCTCCCAACCCGCTCAAGAAGGGCTATCCAAAAGGCCATGTGCAATTGCGGAATTTCATGACGGTACCCGTCTCCTCCGGCGAACGAATAGTGGCCGTCGTCGGAGCGGCCAACAAGGAATCGGATTACGACGAAAGCGATGTGCGCCAACTTACCTTGCTCATGGATTCGGTATGGAGGATTGCGGAGGCTAAACGATCCGAGTTGGAGCACCGACGATCGGCTACCGCCCTGGAATGTGCCGCAGAGGGTGTAATCATCACGGACCTGGAGGGAACGATTCAGTATGTGAACCCTTCCTTGGAGAGGATGACGGGGTACTCGAAAAGCGAGCTTGTCGGCAACAACCCGCGCATGCTCAAGAGCGGAGAACAGAACAACGCCTTCTACGAGGAGTTGTGGGGAACGATCAAAGGAGGCATGGTCTGGACCGGGAGATTCGTCAATAAGAGGAAGGACGGAACGATCTACACGGAGGACGCAACCATTTCGCCGGTGCGAGATGCTTCAGGCGCGATAACCAGTTTTGTCGGAATGAAAAAGGATGTCACGGAGCACTTGGCTCTTTCGAAGCAACTTTTACATGCACGGAAAATGGAGGCCATCGGAACCCTGGCGGGGGGCATAGCCCATGACTTCAACAACTTGCTTCAAATCATATTGGGCTGTACCGATCTCCTCCTCATGACAAAGGTTGAACAGGACGCCGACCGCAAGAAACTGGAATTAATCGACCGTGCGGCGAGGGACGGAGCGGAACTGGTCTCAAGAATACTTACCTTCGGCCGCCGGAGCGAACCCAGGACCCGGGCGATAAACCTAAATGAAGAGATAGGACGCGTGGAGAAATTGCTCCGTCGCACACTACCAAGGATGATACAAATACAGCTCCGGCTCGCCGACGATATTAGGACGATCGACGCGGATCCCGCCCAAATCGAACAGGTATTACTCAATCTGGGGGTCAATGCTCAGCATGCAATGCCGGATGGGGGAAGACTTGTAATAGAGACCGGCGACGTCCGGCTCGACGAAGAGTACGCCCGGGCGCATGTGGAGTCAAAATCGGGAGACCATGTACTGTTGACGGTTTCGGATACCGGTGTCGGCATGACCCCCGAAGTCATGGATCGGATATTTGAACCGTTCTTCACTACCAAAACCGGTGGGGAAGGTACGGGCCTTGGTTTAGCAATGGTTCACGGGATCATAAAGCAGCACGGGGCGCACATAAGATGCTACAGCGAACTTGGCGTCGGGACGTCGTTCTGGATGTACTTCCCGGTCTCAGAGAGTGAGTTGGTCTCAGATGTCCATCTGACCAGGGAGATGCCTGGGTTCGGTACGGAAACCATTCTTCTTGCCGATGATGACGTCAGCGTGAGAGAAACGGCTCGTGAAATGATTGAAATGGTCGGATACAGAGTACTCACGGCCGGCAGCGGAGAAGAGGCATTGGCGACATATGCCGCTATGGGACACGAGATTGACCTCGTCATTCTCGACCTAATAATGCCGGGTATGGGTGGGAAGCGCTGCCTTGAGGAACTGCTTCGAATTGATCCAAACGTGCGTGTCATTGTGGCCAGCGGGTTCTCCGCGAATGCAGTGGACCGCGACCGGCTGGGCAATACTGCAAGTGATTTCGTTTCCAAGCCGTACGACATGAAGGGTATCCTGGGGGCCATCAGAAAAGTGTTGGACCAAGGTCGTCCGTGACCCCGAAAGCCGTAGGCCGGGAACCAAATTCCCGGGTTCATGCCGAACGGGCAAGGTCCCAGTACGCAAAACCCTTGGTTTCACGTTCCAATTTGGGTTCCGTCCCATCCGCAAAACGGCCTCGTTGATTCACCGCCGGCAGAGCAGTCTCAGAGGTCCTCAAGGCCCCTGAAAGCAATCATGGCTCCCAAGCTCTCGGCCTCCAATACGGCATGTATGATGGCTCTAGTCATACAATCCGCAGCGGCTGCGCCCAAGTCGGTAAGGGAGCCGGCCTTCGGTGCCGAAAAAAAGCCATCCTGGTCCGGTAATTCCCGCTTACCGACCGCCAGACAAAATATGGTATCACCGTCAAACATGGTGTGGACCGGTCGGATGGCTCGGGCCATCCCGTCGTGAGCCATCTGTGATATCTTTCGCGCTTGGGCCTTTGTGAGGACGGCGTCGGTCGCGATAACCCCCAATGTGGTGTTGGTGGGAGAGATGGTCTTTTCTCCCGCCGGCAATCTTACGGCTCTCTTCCCCTGGGACCCGAACTCGCCGTTCAGTTCCGAACGGATTTCCCAAGGCCTCCCTCCCTGGGGATCTATGACCGAACCCAGGGAATTGACCGCGACCAGGGCGGCCACCGTGATGCCCGAATCCAGGATTTGGCTTGCGGTGCCCAACC